>CAKTXU010000213.1 GCA_934630995.1 uncultured Eubacteriales bacterium | reverse complement strand
GGCTTGATTTTGTGTTGCCTTTTTCGCTTCCCTAAAAATCTGAAATTTCTACTTGACTTTTATTAGCAGGTCTTTCTGTAATAGAACGCCGGTTTCACTGTTGCCCCACATACCTTTCTCTTCCCATCTCTCCTTCCGATAGACGTTCAATCATCAGCCGACTATGCCGCTTCTTTCCACGCCTTGAATAAAGAATTTCTGCGCGAACAAAAACAGAAGCATCAGCGGGAACATAACCATCAGCGTCGCCGTATTGATCATCATGCTGGACGCCGGCGTTCCCGCGTGGATATCCTCGATAGAGGCAAGGGAGATATATCCAGAACGCAGAACAATGTTGCTCAGAATGTCGAAATTCGGGAACAGAAGACTGGAATAATAGGTGTCGAGCCACTGCCAGGAAAAGGACAGCAGACCGATGGTCAGCATCATGGAACCCGCCATGGGCAGCATAATCCGGATGAAGGTTCGCGCCGCGCCCGCGCCGTCCACGCTGGCGGCCTCGGACAGCTCCGCAGGCACATTTTTGAAGAACTGCCGCATGATGAATATGTAGAGGCCGTTTTTCAGCGCGAGCCCGGTCAAGGACAGGAACAGCATGGGCCAGATGCTGTCTACCAGATTGATGGAATGCCCTGTTGTCGCATTTATAAGACCGAATATATCGAAATATTTGAGCTTCATGTATGAGGCCAACTGGATAGTCTGGGGGGGAATCACCATGGTAAAGATAACCATACCGAAAACAATGCCCTTCCCCTTGAATTTGAACCGGGCCAGGCCATAGCCTATCATGGCTGAGACAACGACCTGCAGCAGTGCGCAGGCTGTCGACAAAAACAGGGTGTTGATAAACGCCTTGGGGAATTTGAAATACTCATAAATAAAGGTGATATTCTCCACCGAAAAATTCCGGGGAATGAAACGCACCATCGGATCGTGCAGGTCCTCCCGTGACATAAACGCGCTGGTGAGCTTCACCAGGAAGGGATACAGAATGATGTAGGTCAGGCCGATGAGCAGGACATACTTGAACAGGCTGAGAAGAAACCGCTTGAGGAAATCAGCCGTCAGATATTTGCTCTTCCAAAGCCTCCACGATATTTGCCGTTTTGCCTCTCTAGACGCGGAATGTTCCATACGGATCCCTCCTTCCTATTCCTTCTGATCGTAAAACACAAGCCGGGAAGCCGCCAGGCCGAACACCACCAATATAACGACGATAAGGAGGGTATGGATCCAGGACATCGCTGAGGCGCCTCCGAAATTGGCCTGCTTACCGAAGCCCACGTCGTTGATGAGGATCATCAGTTCGTTGCTGGGCCGGGTGAAAGAATCGATGATGGTATATATGGCGTTGGCGAGAATCATGGGGCTTATCAGGGGAAAGGTCAGCTTCCAAAAGGATTCCCAGCCGCTTGCTCCTTCTATTCTGGCCCCCTCATAGATGGAGGGATTGATGGATTGCAATCCGCCGAGAAAGACCAGTATCTGTACCCCGGATTTTTTCACGACCTCGTAAATATTGTTGGAGATATCCAGGATAAAGGAGGTTATCTGCGGGCTGATATTGAGGCTGGTGAGGAATTTGTCAAAATCCATTAAGTTCATCGCCTCGCCGGCGCCGCCCGTGGTGGTGGACAATATGGTGCCCGCATTCATCGACTGCATCATCAGATTGTTCATTTCCGACTTTTCCACGATGCCGGTGGCGAGAATGACCGGAATAAAGAATATCATCCGGAAAAAGCCTCTTCCCCGCATCGGCCTGTTGAGTATGGTGGCGATAAACAGGCTGAACAGCAGAATGGTAGGAATTTCCGCCAGCATATTTCCCAGCGACGTGAACAGTGTGCGGACAAAATTCGGATTGACGCGCAGGGCATAATTGTAGTTGCTCAGCCCGATAAAGCTCTCCGTCAGCCCTTCGCTGCCCATCTGCAAATCAAAGAAGCTCATCCGGATGGAATTGATGAAGACGACGATGTAAAAAAGCACCATGCCCGCCACAAAGGGGGATACAAATATCCATCCCTTGAGCCCCTGTCTGGTTGAAAAAGAGAGGCGCGAGCGCCGCAACGCCTTTTCAGCCTGCCTATTCAATGCCAACACCCCTTTTCCGCCGTATTTAACCTTCGGCTACGCGAAGCCCCGTCAGGACGGCAGCAACACCTCATAGCTTTTCCGAGACACTGTTTTGTCCCCATAGACAAACGCGTTATCTCCATAATTCACCACGATTGCCACCCCGTTGTCGTAGGTGGTTTTAAATACTTCAGCCGTGAGTGCCTCATGGCTGCGCATCGCCGCGCCCGCCACCGGCTCCAGCGCCTGTTTCATCCGGTGGTAAATCTCCACGGTCTGATCCTTCCACACGGCGGCGGAGACGGAGAAATACCGGGAATAAAACGAATGCTCCCGCAAAGCCTCAACATTGCCGGCCGCCAGCACAAAATAGGGCGCAGCGCCGTATTCCACGGATTTCAAGAGCTGCATTTCCAGATCGTCTGCCATGTTCAGCGGCTCCGCCGCATATCCTACCGAGCCGTGCAGAACCATCTGCAGGAACGGGACGGACCGGCCGTAATTCTGATACCCGCTGTCGCTCAAGGGCAGATTCAGAATGTGATCCGCATACGGCAACATGAAGCTGTTGGCGCCGTCGAGCATGGTTTTCTGCGTCGCCTTCTGTATCAGGGTCACCAAATCCACCACGGCCTCTTGTCGCCTGGTACCGTTTTTCTTCTTGAAGTCGCCGGGCAGAGAAGACGCGACGCTGTCCAGCGCCAAACCGCCGGTGCCGAGCGCGTCAAATTTTCCCGATACCTTATCGAAGCATTTCAGCGCGCTGTCGGTATTGACCGGCAGGAAGCCGAACCTATCGGCCGTCTGCGTGGCCTCGTTCACATACAAATACATCCCGGCCTTGCTGTCGATGGTATTGGTCCCGTCCCGTTTCATGGAGTATCCGTCGAAGGGCGCGTTGTCCCAGAATTTCAGGAAATCCAGCGCGGGATAAAGCGTGTATCCCAGCTTCTCGGCCGTATCCGCCAGCCTCCTGAAGGACTTTTTGCCGCCAAGCACGCCCTCGATGCTCAGCCTGCTCATATAGGTAGAATCCAGACCGCCGTTTACCCACCCGCTGAGCTTCATACATACCGCTTCAATCTCATTCTCTTTGTAGAACTGCAGTAGGGCGGCATCCTCATCGAAGGAGGTCAGGGCGGTGTCCCGCTTCATGGGTATGCCGAGTATGCGCTTGGTAGCTTTGATACTGCCCAGGGTTTCTATGTAAAGGGGCAGCTCTTCCTCTCCGGAAACCGCCGGCATTCCCTGCTCCAGCAGCCGGGCGCGGTAAGCCCCGGCCATCCCGGAATAGGAAGCCTCCTCGCCGTCTAAGAAGGTGAATTCCAGAGTGTAATTCCCCAGATAGGGACTCTTTTCAAACATCATCCAAACCAGGTCGTATACGTCCCCGGTCTTGTACTCGGTCTTATTCAAATAGGTATAGGAGCTGTAAACCGTGTTGTAGGAATGGCTGAACTGGGATACCTCATTGGTGATCTCCGCCCCGGCCGCGTCCTCGGTGATGACCGCCATCACGGCCCGTTCGCCCTTGACCAAGCCGTAAACCGGAAGGGCGTAAAAGGTGGAGCGGTCGGTATCGTTCAGATTGGTGGGATCATAGCCGTACAGCTTTCCCGTATTGACCGGGCGGGTGATGGATTTATCCCGGTTGAAGGGCACTGCCGAACCACTGCCGTCAGGAATGAAGACATAACCTTCCTCCTGATCGGAGGATGCGCACATGAAGCTGAGCACCGACAGCTTGTAAAGATAAAAATGGCCGGTGTCGTAGAGGATATCCCGGTTGATCACCGAAACCTTCAACCCTTTATCGTTGATGGTATATTCTACAGGGACGGTGAAGGAGGCCTCCACCACCTCGTCGGCGTCGTATTTCAGAAACTCATATTCCTTTTCCATCTGTTCCAGGGTGTATCCGGCCTGCTTGAAATACCCCTCCATCTCCGCGAGTATTTTCACGCTTTTATCCGTGAGAACATATATATCCGTATATTCCAGGCAGGGATAGGCCTGCAGGGATTCCTGCTTTTGCTTGTCGCTTCTCATCTCCGACAGACTGCGCTTCTTGTAATATAGCTCCAGCCTTTTGACCGCTTTTTCATCCTCCAGCTTTTCCATCAGCGCCTCAAAAGCTTCGGCGCTGACGACCAGTGGCGCGATGCGGGCCATGCCTGGCGCGCCGATGACGTACTCCACACGGATCCCGCCGTCCGCCTTCAGCAGGGTATATTGATTTTTTTTGACGCAGTCCTTAAAGCTGTTCAGGGTCTTGACCTCGTTTATTACAATAAATTTGGACAGGAAAGCCGAGCAGCCAGTCCGGCTTTCTTTCCATCTCGTGCCTAAGCTACAATAAG
>CAKTXU010000212.1 GCA_934630995.1 uncultured Eubacteriales bacterium | reverse complement strand
GATTTCCTGGGTACGCTGCTGTCCTGCGGGGTTAAAAGGGAGAAAATCGGCGATATCGTATGCGGCGACGGCTTGGCCGTCGCTTTTGTAGAGGAAGACCTGGCCCCCTTTCTGCGGGACCAGGTGGTCAAGGTGGGAGGCGAAGGGGTCACGGTTACGGCGCCCTATGAGGGGCCGCTGCCCGCAGGCCGCCGCTTTCTGGAAATCCGCCAAACCGTCGCTTCCCCGCGTCTGGATGCGGTGGTCAAGGCGGTGGCGGGTATTTCCCGCGAGGAGGCCGCCCGCCGTATTGCGGCGGGGCTGGTATCCCTCAATCATCAGCCGATGGAATCGGTTTCCGCCGCCGTGCGGGAGGGGGATCTGCTCTCCATTCGGGGCGAGGGACGCTACCGCGTGGAGGAAATCGGCCCGCCGACCCGCAAGGGACGGCTGCAGCTGACAGCGAAGAAGTATATATGACGCCGACTTGTGAAATGGGAGGAATTGCTTTGTACACGCCGGATGAGATACGCAATATCGAATTTACCAAATCCATGGGCGGCTATAAAACCGCGGAAGTGGATGTGTTTATCGACCGCTGCGCCGATACCGTGGCGGCACTGTATAATGAAAAGGCCGAGCTCTCCAAAAAGCTGGAGGTGCTTGCGGACAAGCTGGTGGAATACCGCAACGAGGAGGACAGCATCCGCACTGCCCTTCTCAGTGCCCAGCGCCTGGGGGATACCGTGGTCAGGGAGGCCAATCATAAGGCCGGACTGATTTTGGAGGATGCCAACATCAAGGCGGAGAAGGTTCTGGAAACAGCCAAGCGCAGCATTACCACAGAGGAGGAGGAGCTTCGCCGCATTCAGAAGGAGGTTTCTCTTTTCAAGTCCCGGATGCTGTCGATTTACAGGGAGCATTTGTCCCTGATTGATGTGCTGCCGGAGGAGCCCAAGGAGGAGAAAAAGCCCGAGGAACCGGCGCCGTCCGCGCCGTCTGTGCCGGCGGCGCAGGAAACCGTTCAGCAGCCGGTGCCGCCTGCCGCTCCGATGCCCGCCCCGGCTCCCGTGCCTGCGGTCCCGGCGGTTCCCCAGGCCTTTGAGCCGGTGGAGACCCCCGCCGCGGTTTATCAGCCGGCTCCCGCCGAGGTGAAAAGCGGTTTTGTGGTGAATATACCCGAGCTTGACGAGGAAGAGTCTGCGCCAATCCCTGCCGCTGCCGCGCCGGTAGCCCCGGCGGAACCGCCGGCAGTGTCCCGCTTCGCCAACCTGAAATTCGGCGAGGAATACGACATCACCAAGGATGACAGCGAGCCCAAGGGCTTTTTCCGTCGCAAAAAATAAAACGGCGTCTATCATTTTATGGATGCGGCCGACCGTCCCGGCGGATATTCCGTCGGGGCGCGTTCTTATCCGTGTCCGGCAGGGAGAATGCATATGCTCCAAATCGGACTTCTTCTGTCGATAGCCCTCCTGGTGGGCGTCGACCAGCTGACCAAGTATCTGGTGGTGCTCTATCTGGATAAGCAGCAACCCTTCCCGCTGATTCCGGAGGTATTTGAGCTGCAATACAGTGAGAATACCGGGGCCGCCTTCGGCATTCTCAAAAATCATCCCTGGGTATTCATGTCCATAACCATTGTGGTGCTGGTGGTATTGACGGCGGTGCTCATGTCCGGCCGTTATCGCCGGTATAAGCTGGCGAATATCAGCGGTGTTCTGATCGTGGCCGGCGGCGCCGGCAATATGATCGACCGGATTTTTCGCGGCTATGTGGTGGATTTTCTGTATTTTAAGCCCATCAATTTCCCCATCTTCAATTTTGCCGATTGCTGCATTGTCATAGGCGCGGCTCTTTTGCTCATCTTCTTTTTCTTTATCTACAGAGAGGACGGCGCCCGCCCGGCCCCGCAAATGGAGGAAGAAGAACCGCTTCAACCTGTTTCGGAGGAGTTGCCAGCCAGTGAACCGTCAGATACTGCACCCGACGGACGAGACGGCGGGGGAGAGGCTTGACCGTTATCTGTCCGCCGCCCTGGGGGTAACCCGTTCCGCCGTACAGCTTTGGGCGGAGGAGGGGCTGATCACTGTGGACGGGGTTCCCCGCCCCAAAAATTACCGTGTACGGTCCGGAGAGGCCGTAGAGGTTGAGATACCCGATCCGGAGCCATGCGAGGCGCGGCCGGAGGCCATCCCCCTGGCGGTCGTTTATGAGGATATGGATCTGCTGGTGGTGGATAAGCCCAAGGGCATGGTGGTCCACCCGGCCGCCGGTCATGCCGGGGGGACGCTGGTAAACGCCCTGTTGTATCATTGCGGCGACAGTCTTTCCGGAATCAATGGTGTTCTCCGTCCGGGCATCGTTCACCGTATCGACAAGGACACCAGCGGGCTGCTTATCGTGGCCAAAAACGATCGGGCGCATCAGGCCTTGGCCGCGCAGATTAAAGAGCACAGTTTTACCCGGGAATATGAGGCCGTGATATGTGGCCATTTGCGGGAGCCGTCCGGAACAGTGGAGGCGCCCATCGGCCGCCATCCGGTTCAGCGGAAAAAAATGGCTGTCATCGCGGAGAATTCCAAACCCGCCGTCACCCATTATACGGTGCTGGAGGAATTCGCCCGGTATACCCATATCCGTCTGCGGCTGGAGACGGGCCGTACCCACCAGATCCGGGTGCATATGGCTTATCTGGGGCATCCGGTGGCGGGAGATACGGTCTATGGCAATCCCAAGCCTCTGCCGGGGCTGGAGGGACAGTGCCTGCATGCCCGGCTCATCGGGTTCCGGCATCCAGCCGATAACCGGTATCTGGAGTTTGAGAGCCCTCTGCCGCCGTACTTTACCGCTTTCCTGGACAAAATCAAAAAAGAGACACAATGAGGCTGTTCCAAAAAGAAAAGCCGTGAACGCGAAAGAGAACAAATAGAGGCGGGGGATGCCTCTGAAACGCTTGATATACGAGCGGCGCGAACCACCGTGTCCGTGCCGCTTTTTCATGTAACGCATAGCCCTGGCATGGAAAATAGAGAATGGGCTGAAGTCCTTAAACAAAGCGATTCGTCATCCCCCCGTCCAGCGGCGTGCACGGGTTCCATTATTAATGGTATAGTCTGACCGCGTGGCATCGTTTCCGCAGAAACAGTTAGTCGAATAGAGGAAGGCGGGCAGAGCCTCGCTGTTTTAAAAGGACAGGCGTTGCTGCCGTGCTCCGATTGCTGAAACGGGAGGAGTTCCCGCTCGCGTACAGATGGTCGTATTGAAAAAAGCCCGGTCTTTCCAGGCATGGCAGCATGGAAAGACCGGGCTTTTGGCGCACTTACCTCCCTGTTCGAAGAAGCTACCGATGAAATCGCCCGTAAAACAGAGCAGATTCTGGCGGAGGTCACCAAAATTTTACTGAACCATACGCCCCCTCATCTCCGGGCGTCGGCGAAAAAAATGTCCTATCTCCGCCTGTTCGAGGATGCTATTTCCGCGCTGTTCTGTATACTGTATACGGGCGAATTCCTCAAACCGGCCGACAAAACCGATTATCTCCCCACCACCTATATGTCAAAAAAGACACTCATGCCAGAGAACGGTCCCGGAGACGGTATTGCTGCGGTGAGAGTCCGTAATGACTGCGAAAGGCCCGGCTGAGAGATTTGGCCTCTCCATATCCCACGGCCTGGGCGATATCGGCCACCGGCCAACCCTCCTTGAGCATTCCGATTGCCAGGCTCAGGCGGCAGTGGATACGGTATTGCCCTGGGGACAGCCCCACCTTGTCATGGAAAACACGGATAAAGTGTTCGGGTGAATAACCGAACCGGTCTGCTACCTGTTCAATGGGCGTATCCTCCGCACAGTGCTCCCGCAGATAATCAGTCCAGGCCGTTGCCGTGGGATCTGGAACCGGCAGGACGCCGGTCTCATACAGCAGGGCGGTCAAGGCATCGGCCAGCAGTCCCAGATAGCGGAGCGAGCGCCGATGACTGTCTACCGCCGTCCGGAAGGCGCCCAGCAGGTGAAAAAGCTCCGAATCCGGCTCCACCGGAAGCTCCAGCAGGCCGGTCACCAGGGTGGGGAAAAAGTTGATATGATACCATAAGCAGTCGATGGGGGTTTCCGGATGATGGGTGATGATGAAGGGCGCGTGGGAGGGGAATATATAGAGACGCCCCTTTATGAGCGGGACATCGCCGTTCGTACCATGGTAAACGGCCTCTCCGCCCTCGATATAATAGAGCCGGGAATATCCCGGCGCCTTCCTTTCCACCACAATCCATTCGGGGACCTGAACGCCGTGACCCTGTTCAAGCAGCATAGTGAATCCTCCTTGTGAGAACACTGTAGCATGATTTCAGAAAGATATCAATATCTGTGGCATGATTATCAGGATTGACGGTGGTTTTATCAATTTTGGAAGCGTAGAATATTATCAAAGGAGTGTGAGCGGTGATGCCTTTGACAGAAAAAGATAGGAA
>CAKTXU010000211.1 GCA_934630995.1 uncultured Eubacteriales bacterium | reverse complement strand
CGTAGAGGCCGTTGGGCGTCTGCGTCCAGGCCGGCGGATATAAAGGCTCTCCTGCCGGTCCCATATCCACCACAATGCTGTCGACAATATCGAGCATGCCCGTATCGTTCAGGTATCGCAGCATGTCGTCGACGGCTTTGTCAATGCGCTCCCGCAGCCCGGGCATCAGATAGGTGATCGAACTGACCGCCTTTTTGCCCGCGTCGTTGACGAGCATCGCGTTGGGATATTGACGGAGATACCACTGAGGAATCACCGAGACGGCGCCGAGAATCAATTTGATCCGCAGCCCGGCCTCCTTGGCCGCCACGAAGTACTTCAGAGCACCGATGTTGCGGAAGGTTCCTTCGGCGGGTTCAAATTCTCCCCACAGTATGGCGATGCGGATCGTACGGATTCCCAAATCCTTGTACAGCCCAAACCTCTTGGCAATCTGTTCAGGTGTATCGCCGACGTGGGCGCTGTCTGTGACGCACAGGCCAACATCGATAACCGTGTCGTTGACGTCGCAGGAGGGAATATTGGGCGTCTGCGTCCCGATCGGCTCCGACGACTGCCCCGAAACGATGCTGCCGCTCTCATGGCCGGTGATATCCCTGTCCCCGCAGGAGGTAAGCGTAAACGACCAGACGGCGGCGCACAGAAGGGCGGCAAAACGCGTCCAATTGAGTTTGCTCATGAATTTCCCCCTCAATGTCTGCGCGGGCTTATGCCAGCAGATAGGCGGCCAACCGGGCGAGGCTGTCTTTGATGAGCGCGTAATGCTCGTTGGGAGAGAAATGATCAGGGGCGTGTATCCACTGGTCGTGGGTGATATCGACGCCCTGCAGGTGATGCTCGATCAGGGCATCCACATAAGTATCCATATTCTTGCCGATATCGTAGCCGCCGGCGTTTTCCCCGAACAGGGGGATAGAACCGGCGCCGATATCCTCCATATAGCGCTTCAGGTAGATGATTTCCGGCACGTTTTCCGCGCCGGTATACTGCAGATAGCAGCCATATTTGACGGCGGTATCGATGATGAAGCGGGAATCGGCCATCAGCTTGACCATCACGGTGCCGTCGCCCTCTTCCACGCAGCGCCGCCATTCCTCATCGCGGACGTCGCTGCCAGGGATGTACAGAATGGGCGTCACCCGCCCGTTTGTGTAGCGTTCGATGAGCCGTTTGTGGCTGGCGGCGTTGGCGTCGACAAAGTCCCGCTTGACATCTCGGTACCAGGTGAGCAGATCGTTCCACATGGTCCCTTTGACGGTGTTCGGCTTGGGTACCGCCAGCTCCTCAAAGGAGGGATAGGCCGTGCCCCAGGCGGCGTTGGCGGCCGCGATGGTGCCGTATTTTTCCTCCATCGTCCTGCGTTAATCCGCCTGCATCAGAGGGTCATACCACCAGAAGTGCTCCGGACCGGAGGGGGTTGTCAGCCAGTTGGGATTCTGCGTCCAGGCGGGAGGATACAACGGCTCTCCCGCCGGGCCCATATCCACCACGATGCTGTCGATAGCGCTCAGGAAACCGCTGTCCGCCAGATATTGCAGCATATGTTCCACAGCGTTATCCAGCAGCGGGCGCAGTCCCGGCATCAGATAAGTCACCGAACTGATCGCTTTTTCTCCGGCGTCGTTAATCAGCACCGCCTCCGGGTATTTCTCCAGATACCACCGCGGGATGCAGGATACGGCCGCCAAAATCAGCTTGATGCGCAGTCCGCTGTCCGCGATATGCTGCAGATACCATTCCTCCGGCGGCGCCTGCCATTGTCCCTCTTCCGGCTCCATCGTCGACCAGGCGATGGTGGTGCGCACCGTTTTCAGGCCGAGCTCTTTGTACAGGGCCATCCGCTTGCGCATAATGTCGTCGCTGTCCCTGCGCGTACAGAGATCCGTGACGCACATGCCGATATGATAGATGCTTTCTTGCCGGGAAAATGCTGGGACCTGCTGCTTGCATTTCTGCGAAAAAACTGGTTTTCGGACGGTTTCGGATTCCTTGCTCATCATGTGTTTCCCTCGCTTCTCTCATAATGAACTGTATAGCTAGTTTTGTGACGCCGCTAAACGGCCACAAAAACGGCTGCAAGTGGGTATATCAACATCCTTCATGAATAGTCAAGCAGATATTCATGCGCAAGTCGTGTATAAATATCCATATACTTTATTAATATAGTTATCATAGCCAACCTGTTATTTTTATGCGTGCCTGCAGATACAGCCTGTAAGGTATGGTATGCGGCAGCTTTCGGCGGGAGAGATGAGAGTTGCGGCTTTCTCCTCCTTTTGCGACAAAACAGGCGATAAACTCATCACGTTAAGGACATAGAGCATGAAATATGCTATAAATCAACCCCAAATTAAGGAAAAACAGACGAAAGGTAGAACCGAATACATGATATCAACGCAGGGGACAAAAAGATAGTATATTTCCAATTCGGCAATATACTTTATCATATTTATTTTCTGAAACAAATTCTGCATCGGCAGGAGCGCCGGACAATTGATTGCCAAAATCTACTGTTGACGTTTTTGAAACGAATAAATATAATCAGAAATACACATGCGCCGAATAGGGAAGATACCGTCTGCAATTTTATGGAAATACCGGACGGTAGACTTCAAAGTAAATGGAGGTTGTCAACAATGAAAGGTAATCGCATCCTGTCCGCACTTCTGATCGGAACGCTTCTGCTCGCCAATACCGCCTGCACAAGGGACGGCGGGCCAAGCGAAGGGGAACCCGCCAGCTCTCAGCCCGATCCCTCTCAGGGGATTATCGAGCTTCCGCCTGTGGGACAAATCAAAAGGGGGCCGGCGCCGTCCCCGAAATCTACGGAGGAGAATATGAAGACCTACGCTGCCGATGAAACCAGCGTCCGTTTTTTTGGGCGCACCTACCAAAACGGAAATATTCGGATGATGACATGGACGGCCTCCGGCTTCGACCTGATTTTCACCGGGACAAAATTAGAGATTTCCTTTTTCGCCACCAAGACGAGCGATGCCGTCAACCGCCCGATGATCGGTGTTTTCCTCAACAGCTACAACAATCCGGAGGATATGGTCATCGTGCCGGTCGACAAGGCGAATGATTACATCACCGTTCTCGACGGCTTGGAGAACACCATGCATTACGTCAAAATCTTCAAGATGTCCGAGAACAACACCGCGCCGTTGGGCGTTATTGATATCCGTACCGACGGACAGCTGGAGGGAGCGCCGGAGGCCTTGTTTGACCGGCGCATTGAATTTATTGGAGATTCCATCACCAGCGGCTTCGGCATCTTGGCGCCCAGGGCGGACTCTGATTTCAAAACCAGTGAGGAAAACGGCGCGATGACCTATGCCGCCCTGACCGCCAGAAGCCTGAATGCCGAATACAATGTGCTCTCCATATCGGGATGGTCGATGTATAAAAGCTGGGCTACTCAGGGTACTGCTTATCTGAGCATCCCGCCGATTTATCAGTACACGGATTACACTTACAGCAAAGAACTGCTTTGGGATTTCGCCGCTTATCAGCCCCACGTGGTGGTGGTAAATCTGGGTACTAACGACAGCGCGTATTTAAAAGACCATCCGGACGAATACGACGCCTTTGTCAAGGCCGGCGCCGATTTTTTCCGGGACATTCGGCAGAAAAATCCCGGTGCCGCCATTATCGCCTGCTATGGCATGATGGGACTGGAGATGACCGACTATATTAAGCGGGCCGTGGAGGAATCCGGCTTGGACAATATTCACTATGTCGGCCTGCGGAACCTGCGGACGGCCCGTGCGGGCCATCCGTCTCCGGAGGATCATGAGACAAATGCGAAAATATTGACCAAGGAGATACAAAAAATCATGAACTGGTAGCTTAGGATATCGGCACATAGCGTTCGGAATAAAATTTTATGGCTATTTTACATTGATAAGCGTCAAGATTTTATGAATATTGTACAACGGCAAAGTATATAAAACAAAATCCTATATTCTATCTTTTTTTAGCTGAAATTGGTATCATGTGAATAGTCCCCATGTTCTTTTTGAGCAGGATTCATAACGGCTTGGCCCTAAAGGTCCGTTACCGGCGGTCGAAATCAAGACTGCCGGTATTGCGCCACATTACCGATGGACGACTGTGGGTAGATTGAGATGCAGAGATGAAGAAATATGAAGAAATTATCAATCATTTGATTGGGTGTATTTCAATCGGACAGTATGCCGTTCACCAGAAGTTGCCCAGCGAAAATGAATTGATGGACTGTTTTGACGTCAGTTCCATCACGGTAAAGCGCGCGATGAAGGACTTGACCGAGATGGGCTACATTTATCGCGTCAAGGGCAGCGGAAGCTTTGTCAGTGAAAAAGCGCCGTTAATCAAGGAGTCCCTTCACCAAAAGGCGATAACTCTGGTTTTATCGGATGATCAGGTGAATAACTCCAATCTTGTGAGCATTCTGAAGGGCATCAAGGA
>CAKTXU010000210.1 GCA_934630995.1 uncultured Eubacteriales bacterium | reverse complement strand
TCCTGCCGTTTATCAAGACCTTGCTTTACAGTTTCAGCACCATCCGGTTCCAGAACGCCGGCATGACGGTAGAACTGGAGGGGCTGTCCTCCTACATACGGATGTTCACCAAGGACGCGGATTTTCTGCCCAAGCTGTCCTGGGTGTTCGGCGACATGCTGGTGCAGCTGCCTGTTATCGTGATGTTCAGCCTGTTCGCGGCGGTGCTGCTGAATATGCAATTCCGGGGCAGACTGGTGTTCCGCACCATCTTCTTCCTGCCGGTGATTGTGATGTCGGGCGTCATCATCTCCCTCATCCAGGGGGAATACACCGGCAACACACAACTGCTGGCCCAGGCGGATTCCAGCGGACAGATGTTCACGGACATCACGGTGCTCAACGATCTGCTGGGCAGCTTCGGCTTCGGCAACGCCTTCATCTCGGTGCTCACCGACATCGTGTCCCAGGTCATCGACGTCTGCTGGCGATCGGGGGTGCAGATCCTCCTGTTCCTGGCCGCTCTGCAGGGGATTCCCTCCCAGCTGTACGAGGCGGCCTCTATCGAAGGGGCCACCAAATGGGAGGCGTTCTGGAAAATCACCTTCCCCATGAGCCTGCCGGTGCTGTACCTCACCATTGTTTACACGGTCATCGAGTCCTTTACCGCGGCGGACAACGAGATGATGGAATATATCCAGGCGGTGTCCTTCAACAAATTCGATTACGCCTACGGCTCGGCCATCGCCATGGTTTATTGCGTCGCCATCCTGCTCATCGTCGGCCTCATCACCCTGCTGATGCGGCGCTGGATGAGCGCGGGCGACCGGTAATCCGATGAAAAGGAAAGGAGGAATGCCGTTATGAAGCTGCTGAGTCCCGCGGCATGGAAAACGATGGACCGGGAGCTGCGCACAAAAAAGCTGTGCGCGGCGACGGGCGGATTTGTCGGCAGGGTGCTGCTGTACGTGTTCCTCATCGGCGTGAGCTTCGTGCTGCTGTATCCGATTCTGTATATGCTTTCAATGGCGTTCCGGCCGCTGGATCAGATGTACGATCCCAACGTGGAGTGGATTCCCACCAGCTTCACCCTGTCCAACGTCCAGCTCATCTGGACCCGGATGCAGTATCCCGTGCTGCTGAAAAATTCCCTCATCCTCTGCCTGGGAAGCACCCTGCTGCAGACCGCGGCCTGCGCGCTGACCGGATACGGCTTCGCCCGCTTCCGCTTCAAGGAGAAGGGGCTCTGGATGGCGCTGCTGTTTCTGACCATCGTGCTGCCGCCCGAGGCGGTATCGGTCGCCAATTACCTGGAGCTGAAAGATTTTTCGGTGCTGGGCGTTGTGCCGCTGGTGGAGAGGCTGGCGAACCTGCGGATCACCATCAACCTGCTGGATACGGCGGCGGTCTATTTCCTGCCGGCCCTGTTCGGCGCGGGTATGCGATCGGGGCTGTTCATCCTGATTTTCCGTCAGTTTTTCTCCGGGCTTCCCAAGGAGCTGGAGGCCTCCGCCTATGTGGACGGCTGCGGGGCGCTGAAAACCTTCGTGCGCATCATCCTGCCCAACACCAAGCCCGCGGTCGTGGTGGTGGCGCTGCTCTCCTTCGTATGGTACTGGAACGACACCTATTACGGGTTCATGTATCTGGACGAGCTGCAGACCGTATCCATGCGGCTGTCCCAGATTGTGACCGATATGACCCAGATATTCCCCAACTTCTACGGGGATCCCAACCAGGCGACGCCGCTGGTCCAGGCCGGCGCGCTGATGTCCATCGGGCCGATGCTCATCATCTATATGCTCTGCCAGAAGGTGTTCGTGGAGAGCGTGGAACGAAGCGGTATTGTAGGCTGACGCCCAAGAAAGGGCGCGCCGTTGCAATAAATTATCAAGGGAGGATACCAGATGAAAAAAACAGTGGCGATTTTCGCGGCCGTGCTGATGTGCTTTTCGCTGACGGGAGTCCTGTCGGGCTGCACCGTAGAGAAGGGAAGCAGCTCGGGCGGGGAGCCCAGCAAGGAAATCGGGGGGGATATCACGGCCATCTCCTTCTATGAGCCATGGCTGGAAAGCGACAAGAGCGCGACCGGTATGGCGGCGAAGAAGTACAAGCAGGAATACGGCGGCAGCGTCACCTGCACCATCTATCCGTATGAGCTGTACAACAATAAGATTATCCAGCTCGTCGCGGCGGACAATGCGCCGGACATCATCTTCGGCTATTGGGGCGATATGCCCAAGCTGGCCGCCATCCAGGTCCTTTCCCCGGTGGACGACTATCTGGACGTGAGCAAGCAGAATTATCCGGAAATTATCAACACCTATACCTGGGGTGGCAAGCACTATGCGGCCGCCGTCACCCAGGTGCAGACGCCGCTCTTATGGTTCAACAAAAAGCTGATGGAGAAAAACGGCGTCGAGCAGAATCCCTATGACCTGTACAAAGCGGGGACCTGGACCTGGACCGAGTTCCGGGAGCTGGCGATGAAGCTGACGCTGGACACCGATAACGACGGGGAAATCAATGTCTACGGCTTTTCCTCCAACAACACCGATGTGTTCCACTGGTCCAACAGCGCCGAAAAGGTGAAGATAAACGCCGACGAGACGGTGGAGATCACCTGGAAAAGCCAAGCGTGCCTCAACGCCTACCAGATGGTGCAGTCGTCCCGCTTCACCGACAAATACTATTCCCCCGACCCGCAGCTGCACACCACCGGCTTCAACAGCGGCGAGCTGGCCATGGCTTACGGCACCTTTGAATTCCCGCTGCTGTTCGGCAACAAGCTGAACAAGGAGGATATCGGCGTTGCGCCCTTCCCCACGGGGCCGGATTTCAACGGCTACTATTTTGGGGTCAGCAATTTCATGGGGATTGCGCGCGGGGCGAAAAATCCCTATAGCGCGGGCAAATTCTGTGAGATGGTCTGCGAGATGGAGCGCGAAAACTTTGAAACCGGCTATGACTTCGGCAATCCCGAGGCGATGGAATATCTGTCTGACGAGCATCTGGGGGTCATCAAGGAGGTCACGAAGAAAACCCGCGTGACCCTGGAATCCGGCTGGGGCAACTGGGGCTACAACGTGGGCAACCTGCTCAATCTCATCTTCTGGGACAACAAGGACATCGTCACCTCCCTGGACGAGTTCGAGCCGGTTTTCCGGGCGGAAATCGACGACACCCTGAACAGCAAGGTGCCGACGGTAGCGGATTTCGTCTCCCAGCCGCCCATCGATTTTGAGTCGGGCATGGGCTATCTGCTGACTGAAAAAGCGGCGTATCCCTCTGAAATTTCCGAGGGCGACAGCGCGGTATCCGGCAAATCTCTCCTTCTGGGCGGCGAATTCGGGCCCGGCGAACTGCTGGCCTATACCGACCCGGCCAAGCAGGCGGTTCCCAGCTTCAAATCCTATAAGGTTTCCTTCGATTACAAGGTGGTGTCCGCCGACGGACGCAAGGCCAGCTTCGCGCTGGTGGCCCGCACCCTGAGCAGCGTCGATTCCGACAAGGAACAGACGGGCTGGGTGGACTTCGGCGGCGCTGTGGGCGAGACCGGCAAATTCGAAGGACAGATCGATTTGACAGCCAACAAGAGCGACTATGTCTTCGCCATCGTCGGCGGCATCAACACCGGCACAATCGCCATCGACAACTTCCAGATTACCGAGGTCAAGGAATGACGGCCGCGGGCGTGCCGGCACACTGTAAGCGGCAAGACGCCGATACACACCAAGGAAAGGGAGAATTCATTATGAAAAAGCTCATGGCATTGGCACTCATCCTGGCTTTCGCAGCGTCGCTGCTCTGTCTTCCCACCTCGGCAGCGGCCAAAACGATCAAAGCCGATCCGGAGGCGGTGGGCGAGCATGTCCGGGAGGCCGCGACCGGCGGTCTGCTCTTCATCACCATCGGCTTCGACGAATACAAAATCGAGCGGGCGATCAACATCCAGTCCATGGAGCAGCTCCAGGCACAGGGTCTGCCCACAGCGCTCTATGACGCCACCCAGGAAAACTTCTACATCAACGGCACCTCTCTGAAGGATTACTGCACCATGACCGCGTCGGAGTATATTTTCATGGTCCATTTTGAAAAATACGGCGATCGCACCTACCTGGCCGTGTTCTGGGATCCCAACAGCGTGCCCGGCTGCACCATCAACGACACCATCGAATTCGGCGTTGCCGACGGCTTCATCACGAAGGAAATGTACAAGGTCAGCCCCTTCAAGGCCACCTGGAACCCCACCACCAAGGTACTGACGGTGACCCAGGGCTTCGAGCCGCCCGCAGCGACCACGACGGAGCCGCCTGTGACGACCACCACCGCTGCGCCTCCCGCAACGACCAGCAGCCATGAGCCGGACGCCTCCTCGGACGCGCCCTCCAGCACCTCCGACAGCCGGCCGGAGGATAGCAGCTCCGCGCAGGAGAGCAGCAACGCGCCGGTTAACGCCTCCAATGCGACCACCGGCGCCC
>CAKTXU010000209.1 GCA_934630995.1 uncultured Eubacteriales bacterium | reverse complement strand
CCCCTGCTCCGAGCTGTATTTCGATCGGGGCGAGCAATACGGCTGCGGCTCCCCAACTTGCGGTGTAGGCTGCGACTGTGACCGCTACGTGGAGTTCTGGAATCTGGTCTTCACCCAGTTCGACAGCGACGGCAAGGGGGAATATGCACCTCTTGACCATCCCAACATCGACACCGGCATGGGCCTGGAGCGTCTGGCCTGTATCATGCAAGGGGTGGCCAACCTTTTCGAGGTGGACACCGTCCAGAATATCATGAAACATATCTGTCGTATCGCCGGTGTGCAGTATGGGGAGGAGCCGCATACCGACGTCTCGTTGCGGGTTATCACCGACCACATCCGCTCCACCACCTTTATGATTGGGGACGGCGTCATGCCGTCCAACGAGGGGCGGGGCTATGTCCTCCGCCGCCTCCTGCGCCGCGCCGCCCGCCACGGACGGCTGCTGGGAATTCATGAGCCCTTTCTTTATCAGGTGTGTGAAACCGTTATCCGGGAAAATGCAACAGCCTATCCGGAGCTCAAGGAGAAGAGAGATTTTATTGTCAAGCTGATCCATTTTGAAGAGGAGTCATTTGAGAAAACGATTGACAGCGGTCTGGCTATGCTGGATGAGATGGTGGCTTCTTTACAGGGAGACGTCCTCAATGGAGCCGATGCCTTTAAGCTCTACGATACCTATGGCTTCCCAGTGGATTTAACCAGGGATATACTGGAAGAAAAGGGAAAAACCGTGGATGAGGAGGGCTTCGAACGCCTGATGTCCGAACAGCGGCAGCGGGCCCGCGCCGCCCGTAAAAACGCGGGAACGGATGCCTGGAAAAACAGTTCAGGTGTGCTGGAACAACTGTTGGCTACGCTGAAAGCGGCGGCCAGACGGGCGATGTGGGCATCCTGTCTGCCGACGGCGCTGAATTCCAGGTCACCAATACCTTTAAGAGCGGCAACGGCGTATTTGTCCATCAAGGTGTCATGCGGCGGGGCAGTCTTGAGGACGGCAATATGGTTATGGCCGCCGTAGACGAAGGCGTGCGACTGGCCACCATGCGCAACCACACTGCTGCCCATCTGCTGCAGGCAGCTCTCCGACAGGTTCTCGGCACCCATGTGGAACAGGCGGGACAACTGGTGGATAAGGAGCGGGTGCGGTTCGATTTCACCCATTTTGCCGCACTGAAGCCAGAGGAGCTAACCCAGGTGGAGTCCCTTGTGAATCAATGGATTCTGGAAGGGCTTTCCGTCGTCGTACAAGAGATGCCCATTGAAGAGGCACGAAAGCTGGGGGCCATGGCCCTTTTCGGAGAAAAGTATGGGGATATCGTTCGAGTGGTCAAGGCGGGGGAGGTGTCCGTCGAATTCTGCGGCGGTACCCATATGGACAATACCTCCCGGCTGGGACTTTTCAAAATTCTGTCTGAGAGCTCGGTGGCTGCCGGTGTCCGCCGAATCGAGGCTGTGACCGGAGAGAACGTACTATCCCTTCTGGATGAATACAAGGGGATTTTGAGCCGTGCTGCGGGTGTGATGAAGGCCAACGGCCCGGAGGACGTGGAACGCCGCACGAGTCAATTGGTGGGGGAGCTGAAGGAGACTGCCCGGAAGCTGGAGCAAATCAATACCAAACTCGCTTCGTTGAAAATGGAGGGCCTTTTCGGTGACGCCAAGGTGGTCCGAGGAATCCGTGTAGTTGCCGCAGCCTTTACGGGCACCGGGGGAGACGCGATTCGCTCCATGTGTGAGAATTGCCGCGGCTTATCCAAAGAAAATGCGGTGGTGGTTCTTGCCGGAATTCAGGAAGACGCCGGAAGCGTCTCCTTCGGCTGCTATTGTGCGCCGGAAGCTATTGCTCGTGGAGCACACGCCGGCAATATCGTTCGTGAAGTTGCCAAAATTTGCGGCGGAAAGGGCGGTGGACGGCCGGATTTGGCCATGGCCGGAGGCAAAGACCTGACACGGGTGGATGACGCCATCAATGCGGTAGATGAAATTATTGAACAATTGATTCCCGAAAAATGAGCTATGAAAGGAGCCTTTTCAATGGACTGTCTTTTCTGCAAAATTATTTCCGGGGAAATCCCATCCCGCAAGCTCTATGAGGACGACCGGGTGCTGGCCTTCTATGACATTGAACCAAAGGCACCGGTACATTTTCTGGTCATCCCCAAAACGCACATCCGGGGGGCGAATGCGGTCACGTCTGAAAACAGCGCCGTCCTGTCCCATGTATTTGAGGTGATCGCCAGAGTGACGGCGGATAACGGCTGGGGCGATTATCGGGTGGTCACCAATAACGGCCCGGACGCGGGCCAGACGGTCCCGCATTTGCATTTTCATGTGTTGGCCGGCGGAAAGCTGGGAGAGATGGGCTGAGCCGGAAGGGCGTGTGATAGCGATGGACTTTATCGTGGCGGATTTAGAATGGAACGGCGCGTATACCGCCAAGGCTCATGGATACTTCAATGAAATCATCGAAATTGGCGCCGTGAAGCTCGATGACCGCATGGAGCCTACCGACAGCTTTCATGCGGTGGTGCGGCCTGTCGTCAGCACCAAGCTGTCCACTATCGTCAAGGATTTGACCAGCATCACGCCGGAGGAGCTGGAAACAGGCATGCCTTTCAGCCAGGCGGTCTCCCGCATGCGCAAGTGGGCTGGCGGCGATTCGGTGCTGCTCACCTGGAGTACTACGGATCTGCTGGTGCTGATGGAAAATTGCCGCTACTTCCTGGGGACGGAGAAAATCCCCTTTATGAGCCGGTATGCCGATTTACAGGCCTATTGTCAGTGGAGAACAGGAGTGGGCAGCTCTCAGCAGATCGGCCTGAGCAAGGCCTGTGAACTGCTGGGGATTCCTGAAGATGGGATGGACCTGCACCGGGCGCTGGATGACAGCCGTCTGACCGCCGAGGTCCTGCGGCATGTATATGAACCGGATTCCTTTGGGGAGTGGATGAAACCCGCGGATGAAAAATTCTATGAGCGTCTGAATTTTAAAACCACGATTATTAACGATATCGAAAGTCCGCTGATAAAGCGGAGCGATTTGCTCTTTCGCTGTGACAGCTGTGGCAGGAATCTGAAACGGGCGGGAGAGTGGCGTTTTCGCAACCGGGCTTTTTGCGCGGATTTTGCCTGCCGGGGCTGCGGAAAGGAATATGTCGGACGGGTACAGTGTAAGCTCAAATACGAAGGCGTGGAAACCAAGCGCCGGCTGTCGGAACGGGTAAAGCCGTCCAAGGAGGAGGCTGTTCCGGCAGAGGAGAAGGTGCCTATTCAGGAGAAAGGATGAACCAACATGGCGGAGGATAAAGGAAAAAAGAGGGAACTGAAACTGAAAAAAAAGCATGGCGCAATTTTGACTGAATTCAAAAAATTCGCTCTCAGAGGGAATGTAATCGATTTGGCTGTCGGCGTCATCATCGGCGGCGCCTTCCAAAAAATCGTCACCTCGGTTGTCAACGATTTAATCATGCCGCTGGTGGGGTTGGTAACCGGCGGCATCAACTTTAATGATCAATTTGTTATTCTGAAGTTACAGGATGAGGCTGACAGGCTGGCGGCAAGCAAATCTCTGGATGCCGCCAAGGCTCTAGGAGCCACCACCTTCAATTATGGCTCCTTTATCACGGCGGTCATCGATTTCCTGATTATGGCTGTGGTCATTTTCCTGATGGTCAAGCTGATAAACAAGCTGACCGACATCCGGAAAAAACCGGAGGAGGAGAAGCCGGCGGCGCCCACCACCAAGAAGTGCCCCTTCTGCTGCAGCGAAATCGCCATCAGCGCCACCCGCTGTCCGCACTGTACCTCGCTGTTGGAGGAAGAGCATGGGGAACAGGCGTAGGCTGCCGGTATTTCATACGCTATGGATGACGAAAGCCGGTAATCGTATACTCGGTTTTGGCTTTCTGGGCGCGGCGGCGGTTTTCTGCGGCCTCGCGGCATGGCTTCGATGGGATCTACGTCATCTGTTTCCACCCTGTATTTTCCTGAAAATCACCGGCTTGCGCTGCCCGGGCTGCGGCGGCACCCGGATGGTAGCCTTCCTGGTGAAGGGGGATATTCCCACCGCCCTGTACTACAATCCGCTGCTGCTTCTGATGGCAGTCGTTTTAGTAGCACTACTTCTTTGGATGCTGCTTCGCACCTTCCAGAAGAATTGGCAGCCGATTGATTTACATATTCGCAGCAGGCTGTGGATTCTTCTACCGGCTGTCGTCGCTGTGTTTTGGGTGATACGGAATACCGGCTGGTATCGGGAAGTATTTTTTTAAGGACAAAAGGCGGAGGCCGGCGAACATGTTCGCCGGCCTCCGCCTTTTGTCTCAATCGTACCTTTTTCGTATCCGGATATACAGCAGTGTCAGAATCGCCAGGCCGATGACAGCCAGCCCCACACCGGTCAACACTAAGCTGAGAAGCAGGTGAAAAATATAGGCGTTCACCAGATGATAGAGGGAAGGGGCGGAGATCTTCAACCGTGCG
>CAKTXU010000208.1 GCA_934630995.1 uncultured Eubacteriales bacterium | reverse complement strand
GCATCGCATCCCCAAACCAGAGGACTTGTCCGCAGCAAACCCTCCTCCCTTGGCGTCAGCGTCCCCTTCTTCTGGGTGATGGCCGACAGACAGGGCTCCCCGCCGGAACCCTCCGCACCAATGCAGCCGGAGGGGCAGCCTGCGGCGCAGCGCCCGCAATGCAGGCAGCCGGGCGGGGTATCCGGCCCGCCGGAGGGTAGAGAAAGAGTCGTCACCAGCTCTCCGATGAATACCCAAGAGCCGTAAACAGGATGGATGAGCAGCCCGTTATCCCCCACGGCGCCTAACCCCGCCAGGGCCGCCGTCCGCACCTCCGGCACAGGCGAGTTATCGATGAAGGGAACGAACCTCTCCCGGGGGAAAGCCTTCTGCAGGGCTGCTGCCGCCTGCTGCAAAAGCCCACCCGCGGCCCGGTGATAATCCGGGACACAGGCATATCGGGACAGGTTGCGGGCTCCCTCATGCGGCCATCGGTAGGGAAAGAGGCAGACGACGACGGTGCGGGCCGCCTCCGGCAGCCGGGCGGCCGCCCGGCAGGAGAGCAGGCGATCCGCAATCGCCTCAAAGGGGCAGAACCCGAAAAGGGGAAGGCTGGTTTTCAGGATTCGCTCGACCCGCCGCACATTGCCGTCCTCCATGAACACCGCCTCCCTTCCTCCATTCTTCCTTCAGTCTAATAGAAGCTGCTTCTCTTGTCAAATATCTCCCTCCAGACTGCCGTAAGCGGCGATATACGGCCCATGGCTGTGTCCATTTTTAATAATATTATTGCCATTTTATAATATTACTGGAGCAATTTCTTGACATGCATTGGTTATCGTGATAAGCTCAATCATATAAATCACCTATATATTTTATTGATTTAATAATTATTTTAACAATTTTATAAAGATGTCGCTGTTGTTGTGTGGTTGCAGGTGTGTCGACATGCTGGTCCTGATATCCATCGTCAGATGGTTTCAAGTATTAATGGGAAGGGTGAGACAAGCATGACCATGGCAAGACACGCAAGGAGACTCGGGGTCTTTCTGCTGTCGTTGGCGTTTCTGCAAAACGCTGCGTTGACAGCGGGGGCGAAGGCGGAACGGGTTGGGCTGACGGCGGAGTTTATCGGCGCCGCGCCGACGCTGGACGGATCCATCACCGAAGAGGAATGGGGCGATCCCGTGGCGGTATTCACGCCACAGGATGCACACGCGGTGATTTCCCTGGAATCGGTTGCCGCCGCGGATCAGGATAAGGCGATGGCGGCGCTTCCCGAAAAGGTATCCCTGTATCTCCGCTGGGACAAGACCAAGCTGTATGCCGGTGTCCAGGTTGTGGATGAGAAGCACCACAATCCAGCGACCCAAAAGCCCTACGATACCTGGATCGGGGATTCGCTGGAATTCGACGTGGGGATCAATCTGGACAATCAGGCGATCCGCTGGCGGAACAACTTTGCTCTGACTGCGGACGGCAAGCAATACGGTCTGGTATACGGAAAGCCATCCGCCGACGGTGTGGAGGGCGTGGAGGAAAGGGTGGACGGCAGCTTCGCCATCAAGAGGGACGGCAAGACCACCACCTATGAAATTGCCTTCAATTGGTCGGCTTACGCCGCCCCCGGCGCCACCATCGGCGCAGGCTACAAGCTGTACGTCAATCCGCAGCTTCACATTGCCGACGGAGAAACCCGCGGCACCGGCCAGGGATATGAAGACTATCTGGGCTTTATGCGTTATGGGACCAAGGACGGGGAATCCACCCTCTTTCCGCTGGTGACCCTGTCGGGTGGGGAAGGCGGCGGAGAGAACCCGGCGCCCACCACACAACCCGCCCAAACCAAGCCCAGTCCCACCACCGGCGAACCGGTAGCCGCGGCCGGCGTGTTGCTGGCCGTCCTGTCTGCCGGAACCGTTCTACTGCTGCTCCGACGCTGTAAAAAATAAGACCCCCTTCATTCACCCAACACGGGTCCGCCGCCGTTTGGCTTTGAACAAACGGCGGCGGAACCTTTTTGGGTGCTGTTAGACTGGAGGCTCCTCTTCGTAGCCCTCCATCCGGAGGGACGCTGATTCCATCGGCGGCAAAGCCGTCGTCGGTGCGTCCAGGTAAAAATAGGCAATACTGCCGTAGTCGTCTCCTGTACGCTCATACAGGCCGGGGGGATCGGCATCCAGGTCGAAAAGCTCTTTTCCCCCCGCCTTGTGCACCTGGACGCCACGACGCTTAAACTCCTCCCGGAGTTCGGGCAGCATATACCCCAGCTGCTGAATGGTCATGCGGCAGCTGCTGCTGAAATACAGCGGATCCGGGATATGAAAGCGATAAAAGGATGACAAGCCCGCCTCACAGCGCAGACAACCCTGATAACGCCCGGCAAACTCGCCCATTTCCCAGGATGTGCCGATATAATCCTCGGAACCAGTGCCGCAGAGGGTGGGCCAGGCATCGTCTCCATCCAGATAGCCCTTGACTTCGCCCTCCCCCCACCAGCCGGGAAGCGCCGGGTTGGAACGCACCGTCATGGCTGTCCCCAGGTAACGGCCCCGCCCCTCTATCAGCGGGAGAAACTCGTAATCCTCCAGCATCCCGGCGCTGTGGACACGGTTGTAAAACGCATGGAAATACAGGGTGTTTTCTCCCCACGGATCTCCTAGGGTATAATCCACCTCATAAAATAGATTGTCCATGAATCGATCCGTATCATTGGTCAGCATCACCCGCATGCCGGTCCTGAATGGCATGGGTATGAAGCAGACAAAGCTGCGCCCCTCTGTGCTGGTAAAGGCCGCACAGTCTATGGGGGAGATTCTCCCCGGCACATGGAGAAAGAAATCCCCCAAGGGTACGGAAACAGCCGGCTTTTCGCATTCGTCCCAGAACATCTCCAGACGAAGCCCCTTGAGCCGGTAGGCCTTGTCATAATCACCGATTCCCATCCAGATCCGCCGCAGGATTCCTCCGCGTCCCGTCACCCGGGCCAGCACGACCGCCTCCCCCGGTCCGAGCGCGGTGCAGGGGCATCCCTTCCGCCCCTGGCCGCTCATGGCAGCCCGGCCCTTCTCTCCGCCGGGATTTTCGCAGGTGGCCCAGCGGGTTTCCACGCCCGGCCGCCCCTCGTACCAAGTGTCCATCATATATACCTCCTTTTCCGCAGCTCAAAAGTGGCCGCCGTCATATTTCCACGCGTCCGCCCGCAGCAGCGCCGTATCCCTTCCCAGGGAGCGCAGAGATACGCCCAGGCTGTCGGGCCGGGTGGGATAGGCGCGCGCAGACAGGCAGAGGCGGCCGCCCGCAAACACCTCGACAAGACTTTTGTCCAGGAAAATCCTCAGCTCCAGCGGCTCTTTTGGTGAGAGGAAGAAACTGCCTGTCTCCGGCGCGCGGCAGACAGCCTCCCCAGTCAGGGACGCATAGGTATTGTCCAGCGCGATCACGGTATCGTAAGGGGTTCCATCCCAGCCGCCGCATTCCTCAAAATGCTCATAATTGCGGCAGCCTCTCTGCCGGTAGCAGAGGAGATGGACCGCTTCCTCCCGTCCGTTTGATCGGAGAAGGCAGATGTCCACGGTAGGCTGGTTATCCGCCGGCGCCAGCGTGAGCTGCAGCTCCATGGCGTTCCCCCGGACACCGGGCAGTATCACCTCGGTATTAGCCGGGAGGGCGAGCTCCCCTATGTGGAGGTGATCGCCCCGCAGGCTTGAAACATCGGGCGCGGGCTCACAAGCCAGTTCGTCCATCCGCGGCCCGCACAGCGTGAAACGCCGGGGCAGTCCCGTTATTTGGGTGAAGCCTTCCGTTTTCAATGCCTCCGTCTGGTTGAATACCGCGACGACGCCCCCGTGGCCATCCGGTGTTGCCGAAGCGGCGTGGACGCCTCCAATGCCGGAACAGGCGGCGCCGGAGGTATTGAAGCTGCCTCCCCGCAGGCCCAGCAAGGTCTGCGTCTCCCGGTCATAGCGTCCCAGCAGGTATTTTTCCCCGCTCTTGTGACTGAAATGCAGCAGCAGATGCTTATCGCCGATTGGCCAAAAATAGGGGCAGGCGCCATCATCGTCGGGAAGGCAGTCGAAGCCGCCCTTGAAAAACGGGTGCAGATACTCCCACTCCCGCAGATCCCGGGAGCGGAACAGGAACTCGGTGCGGACATCGCGGGCCCCCTCCGCCAAGGGAAGCCTGCCGCCGGACAGGGCGTAGTACCAATCCCCCTCCTTCCAGAGGCAGGGATCGAACACAGTGTAGGGCTGACCGGGCTTTTTGGGTATCAGCCCGATTTTTTCCCAGTTAAGCAGCAGGGGATCGCGGGACTCAGCCACGATAATACCGTATTCGTTGCCGTAATAGATGGCGATTACCCGCTCCTCTTCCACCAGAGTGGCGCCGGACCAGCAGGCCTGCTCCTTATCGGGGTGGAGGGCGTAGGGCAGATCCCGCCAGTGGAGCATATCGTCACTGACCGCATGACCCCAGTGAATCGGCGTTTCCGGCGGGAACGCCTGGTA
>CAKTXU010000207.1 GCA_934630995.1 uncultured Eubacteriales bacterium | reverse complement strand
CGCAGTGCCGAAATGGGGATTAGGCCGTCCGCTTCCCCACCCCTGACTGCAGCGCAATTTCTCTGCTTTTTTGGTTTTCTGTGCTGAATCTGCCCTTGCACAAATTTTCCGCCGTCCTTGATGCAACAGCTATATATGCGATATGGCGACTTCCTCTTCTGAGCAGGCAGCATAATCGGACAACCGCTCCATATCAACCCATTTCGGCATAGTCTTATTTCTGCAATCCACAATAAAGGCTTGACCGGTCCGTATATCCAGTACCCGGATTACGCTTTCGCCATGCTTTAGCAATTCATTATTCTGCATGGATGACTACCCCCCAATCCGCAACGCCACGGCCCAGCCAATATTGCCTGGATTCGTCCAGCAACTTGATGGTCAACGGCTTTGTCAGGAATTTGCGGTTTACACATTCCCGGACAAGCAAATCCCCACCAGCCTTGACGCATACAAAATCAGAGGTGTATTCCGAACCATCTAGCGGAACATTACAGCAGATTTCCTGAATCTTCCGGCTCTCCTGCAAAACATCCGCATAGGCGGACTGGAGCGCGTCATACGTCCTGCATATCTCCTTACATTTGCTGAACCTGCGTTTTTACATCGGCCCTTGTAGTTTTTTCTTACGCATCCCTGAAAACCTTCCTTCTGCTTTATGATCACGCTTTCCCCAAAATGCTCCCAAAAATGAAAATTTCGGTGCCAAAAACAAAAAACGGTTCCCACAAATAATTTTTGGGGATTTCATTTTACGGAGCAAAAGCGGAAAAACGTTGATTTCACAGCGCTTTTTGAAGTTTGTCAAACTTTCATCCATTTCCCAAAAACGGATATTTCAAAAACCACTATATTCCGGGACAAACCCCATTATCATTTTCGGGGCAAACCTCGTTATCATTCCGTGGTGCATCAAGAATTGAATAAAATCGCCGTTTTATTCAAAAAAACCGCTGCTTGCAAGGCTTCCGGGGTAAAAAAAGACCTTGCAAGGATGTTCCTTGCAAGGTCTTTTTGCTATGCGCTTTGCATCGAGTTTTGCTGATGGGCGTTGCCCAAGAACAAATCAGCGCAGATTATTTCTTGTCCTTAATCGCGGCCTGCGCGGCGGCAAGACGGGCGATCGGCACGCGGAAGGGAGAGCAGGAGACATAGTTCAGGCCGATGCTGTGGCAGAACTCCACAGAGGACGGGTCGCCGCCATGCTCGCCGCAGATGCCCAGCTTGATGTCGGGACGGGTAGCGCGGCCCTTTTCGGCGGCCATCTTGACCAGGGCGCCCACACCCTCCTGATCCAGCTTGGCAAAGGGATCGAACTCGTAGATTTTGGCGTCGTAGTAGGCATCGAGGAACTTGCCGGCGTCGTCACGGCTGAAGCCGAAGGTCATCTGGGTCAGGTCGTTGGTACCGAAGGAGAAGAATTCGGCCTCAGTGGCAATCTGATCCGCGGTGACGGCGGCGCGCGGGATTTCTATCATGGTGCCCACATGGTATTCCAGCTTCACACCGGCGTCGGCGATCAGCTTATCGGCGGTGGCGACCACCACGTCCTTGACATATTTCAGCTCCTTGACCTCGCCGACCAGGGGGATCATGATTTCGGGAACGATATTAAACTCCGGATGCTTCTTATTGACGTTGATGGCGGCGGAGATGACGGCCTGAGTCTGCATCTCGGCGATTTCCGGATAGGTGACGGCCAGACGGCAGCCGCGGTGGCCCATCATGGGGTTGAACTCATGCAGGGAGGCGATGGTGTGCTTGAGCTCGTCTACGGTGATGCCCAGCTCCCCGGCGATTTCGACGATATCCTCTTCCTTGGTGGGGAGGAACTCGTGCAGCGGGGGATCCAGATACCGGACGGTCATGGGACGGCCTTCCAGCACCTCGTACATGGCCTCGAAGTCGCCCTGCAGATAGGGGAGCAGCTTGGCCAGCGCCATCTTGCGGGACTCCACGTCCTTGGCGACGATCATTTCGCGGACGGCCTTGATGCGGTCGCCCTCGAAGAACATGTGCTCGGTACGGCACAGGCCGATGCCCTCGGCGCCGAACTTGACCGCCTGAGCGGCGTCGCGGGGATTGTCGGCGTTGGTGCGCACGGTCAGCTTGCGCGCCGCGTCGGCCCACGCCATAAACCGGCCGAAGTCGCCGGAAATGGACGCCTCCACCGTCGGGATGGCCTCGCCGTAGATGTTGCCGGTGGAGCCGTCCAGGGAGATATAATCACCCTCTTTGATGGTTTTGCCGCCCAGGGTGAACTCCTTGGCGTCCTCGTTGATTTTGATTTCACCGCAGCCGGAGACGCAGCAGGTTCCCATGCCGCGGGCCACGACGGCCGCGTGGGAGGTCATGCCGCCGCGCACGGTCAGGATACCCTGGGACACGTCCATGCCCTCGATATCCTCCGGAGAGGTCTCCAGGCGGACCAGGATGACCTTCTCGCCCTTGTCGGCCCACGCCTTGGCGTCGGCGGCGGTAAAGACCACGCGTCCACAGGCGGCGCCGGGGGAAGCGGCCAGGCCCTTGCCGATGGCGGCGGCCTTCTTCAGAGCGGCGGCGTCAAACTGGGGATGCAGCAGGGAATCCAGCTGCTTGGGCTCCACGCGGAGGACGGCCTCTTCCTCGGTAATCATGCCCTCGTCCACCAGATCCACGGCGATTTTCAGGGCCGCGGCGGCGGTGCGCTTGCCGTTGCGGGTCTGCAGCATGAAGAGCTTGCCGTCGTAGATGGTGAACTCCATATCCTGCATGTCGCGGTAGTGCTTCTCCAGACGATTGGCGACCTCCACGAACTCCTTATAAACCGCAGGCATATCCTGCTCCAGAGTGGCAATGGGAGACGGCGTGCGGATGCCGGCCACAACGTCCTCGCCCTGGGCGTTTATCAGGTATTCGCCGAACAGCTTCTTTTCGCCGGTGGCGGCATTGCGGGTAAAGGCTACGCCGGTGCCGGAATTGGGGCCGGTGTTGCCGAAGACCATCATCTGCACGTTGACGGCGGTGCCCCAGCTATAGGGGATGTCGTTCATACGGCGATAGTAGTTGGCGCGGGGATTATCCCAGGAGCGGAACACGGCCTTGACGGCCTCCATCAGCTGAATCTTGGGATCAGCGGGGAAGTCCACACCCTTCTGCTCCTTGTAATACGCCTTGAACCGGGCGGTCATCTTCTTCATGTCGTCGGCGTCGAATTCGGTGTCCAGGGTGATGCCTTTCTCTTCCTTCATCTCGTCGATGATCTTCTCAAAGTCCTTCTTGGACAGCTCCATGACCACGTCGGAGAACATCTGCACGAACCGGCGATAGGAGTCGTAGGCAAAGCGGGGATTATTGGTCTTTTTGGCCAGGCCCTCCACCACGACGTCGTTGAGGCCCAGGTTCAGGATGGTGTCCATCATGCCTGGCATGGAGGCGCGGGCACCGGAACGAACGGAAACCAGCAGGGGATTCTCCGGATCGCCGAATTTCATGCCGGCTTGCTTCTCCATCTCGGCCAGGCCGGTATAGATCTGCTCCTCGATTTCAGGGGCGATTTTTTTACCGTCCTCATAATACCGGGTGCAGGCCTCGGTGCTGACGGTAAAACCGTAGGGGACGGGCATGCCGAGATTGGTCATTTCGGCCAGATTGGCGCCCTTGCCGCCCAGCAGCTCCCGCATGGAGCCGTTGCCCTCCTTGAAAAGATAGACGTACTTGTGACTCATGTAGTCAACCTCCTAAATATTTTTGGTCCCAGTCAACCGGCGTTCCCGCAGCCGGGCCGCCGGCCATCCCCCGCATTAACGTCTCCGGACAGGCGACGACGCCCGCCGGACGGCAATCCGGCGGGACGCAATCTGCCTTGCAGAGTTACACTGTATTATAACAAACTATTGCCCGATTTTCCAGAATTTATTAATGAAAATCCGTAAATTTACTCTTTACACAGAGATTTCCCGGAATTGCCGGGATTGTCTGGTCAATTTATTGTTCGCCTGACACTTGCAATGCCCCACAAAACTTGTCATAATATTAACGTGAGGCGGTGTGCCCGGGATGAGGGCGCATGGCCGTACAAGCGGAAATATCCCCGTCGGGCGGCGCCGGACGGGGTGAAATTGGAAAGACGAGGTATGGTCATGAATTTTCACGGCAAGGACATCAAAATTTTTTCGGCCAATTCCAACCGGCAGCTGGCCCGGCAAATCGCCGAGTCCCTGGGGCTGCCGCTGGGAAAATCGGAGGTTGCCACCTTCAGCGACGGAGAAATCGCCGTCTCCATCAATGAGTCGGTGCGCGGCTCCGACGTCTTCGTCGTACAGTCCACCTGTGAACCCGTCAACGACCACCTGATGGAACTGCTGATCATGATGGACGCCTTCAAACGCGCCTCGGCCGCCCGCATCACCGCCGTCATCCCGTATTTGGGCTATGCCCGTCAGGATCGCAAGGCCAAAGCCCGGGATCCGATTTCCGCTAAGCTGGTGGCCGACCTCATCACCACCGCCG
>CAKTXU010000206.1 GCA_934630995.1 uncultured Eubacteriales bacterium | reverse complement strand
TGTCTGAACGGTGAATTTGTACTATAATGGTCGAAGGCGCCGCAAAACGCGACAGGATAGTTTGCCAAACCATTTGCGGGCCGCCTTCCGTGGCCCGCAAATGGTCTTTCCGGAACGGCGCGGGGGAGAACGATTAAAAGGACGGTTTGGTCACATGACAAAAAACAGATGGGCCGCGATACTCGCGGCCGTGATGACTGTGGCGGTTCTGACGCTGCGCATTGTGCTGATGCCGCAGCTGCAGGATCCGGCGACCGGTTTGTTCCATCTGGGATATCCCATCATCGCGCTGATGCTGGTGACGGTGGCGGCAATATTCCTTCTTGGCCGTCTTCCTAAGGGGGAAACCCGGCATATCGGGGGCGTTCTGCTGATGCCCACGGCGATATTCGGTATGCTGTCCGGTTCGCTGCTTCTGCTGACCTCCGTGTTCGACGCCTTTATCTGGCTGTTTAACGGCAAGACGCCGCCTCCCAATGCGACCGTCATCAGTCCCCTGGACGCCGTCACCCTGGCGCTCACCCTGCTTTTCGGGGTATTGGGCGGGGTCTTTTTGCTGAAGATGGGACTGGCCTGGGTAGCGGACGGCAGAAGCTCCCGCGGTATCCTGCGGACCTGGGCTCTGATGCCGGTGATTTGGGTCTGGATGCGGCTGGCCAGATATGAGCTGTCCTATGCCAGCGCCGTCAATGTGACCCAGAGCTTCTATGATTTTGTGATGCTGATTTTCATCCTTTTGTTCTCCTTTTCCCTCGCCCGGTATGTATCCGGTGTGGGTGGAAAAATGCCCCGCTGCCTGCCTGCCTTTGCCCTTTGTACCGGCTTTTTCTGCATCAGCGGCACCATCACCCGCCTGGCCATGTATATGATGGGGGAGACAGGGGCGTACAGCTCCAGCCAACTGGCTACCGCCGTCGATTTTGTTATCGGCATATTCGGCATGCTTGTGGGATTTGCCCTGCTGTTCGGTTCCGCTGCGGTTCCGGAGGAGGAGAGCGCGCCGCCGGAGGACACCGCAGAAGCCCTCGAGAACCATGAGGACAGCGATACGCCGGCAGATGAAGAAATAGAAGCATAAAAAAGAAGCCTTGCCGACCACGTTTCGCGTCGGCAAGGCTTCTTTTTTTATGTCAGGAGTTCTTCATGATGACGCTTTCCACCGTGTTGGCCACGTCCTCGCAAGCGTCGCAGCATTTTTCCAGTCTGTCGAAGATTTCCCGCCAGACCATGAGCTCTACGGGATCCTTGGAATTGAGGTACAGCTTCCGGACAGCCTTCATGTACAGCTTGTCGCCGTCCTCCTCCAGCCGGTTTATCTCCACGACGCTTTCATGGATGGAGCCGGATTTGCGGAAATTGTGGAACTCCTTCATCGCGTCCTTCATGGCGTCGCAGCATTTGACAATCAGCTTGGCAAAGTCGACGGCTTCATCACGCACCGACAGGACGTTGAACATGTACATCCGCATCAGGACGTCTTCGATGGCATCGGTCACGTCGTCGATGTATTGAATGAGCGACATGATATCCTCCCGCTCCAGGGGGGTGATAAAGGCGCGGGAGAGCTCCTCCATCATATTGTGCTTGGCCAGATCCGCCGTATGTTCGATGACATGGAGCTCCTTCATCTTGTCGGGAAGGGTCTGCGCGTCGTAATCCTCCAGAACCTCCGCCAGCATGGCGGCAGCCTTGCAGGAAAATTTAACCGCCTGGACAAACATGTCGAAATAATCGAAGTCCTTTTTCTTGCTCATGAATGTTCCTCCCAATCTTTCTCCGGATTAGAATATCTTCATAAAAAGCCAGGCCATCAGGAAGCCGATGAGGCCACAGCCGGGAAAGGTTAGCACCCAGGTCAGGACCATCTCCTTGACCACGCCCCAATTGACCGTGGAAAGACGCTTTGCGGCGCCGACGCCCATGATGGCGGTGGTTTTGGTGTGGGTGGTGCTGACGGGCAAACCCGTCAGGGAGGAGAGCAGCAGGCAGCCCGCAGCCGCCAGATCCGCCGAAAAGCCCTGATATTTTTCCAGCTTCACCATATCCATGCCCACCGCCTTGATGATGCGGTAGCCGCCGATGGAGGTGCCGACGGCCATCACAAGGGAGCAGAGAATCATCAGCCAGACGGGCAGGGAAAAGTCGGTGACATCCCCCTGACCGTTAGCCAGAAAAATTCCCAGCATGAACACGCCCATGAATTTCTGGCCGTCCTGGGCGCCGTGCATGAAGGCCATGGCGGCGCCGCCGCAGATCTGCGCCCCCTGAAAGAAACGATTGGTCTTCTGCCGGTCTTTATCCCGGCAGAGCAGCACCGTGAGCTTTGCCACCGCCCAGCCGGAGAAGAAGCCGAGAAAGGTGGAGAGCACCAGCCCGTAAATGACCTTTATCCATTCGCCGCCGTTGATGCCGCGGATACCGCCCTGCAGGGCGATAGCGGCCCCGGAGATGCCGGCGATCAGGGCGTGGCTCTCGCTGGTGGGGATCCCGAAATACCAGGCGGCCACCGCCCACAGCACGATGGCGACCAGCGCGGCGCACAGCGCCACCAGGGCGTTATGGGCTTCCCCGCCGAAATCCACCATGTTGTAAATCGTCATGGCCACATTGGCGTTGATGAGGGTCATGACTAATACGCCGAGAAAATTGAAGACGGCGGCCATGAGAATGGCGGCGCGGGCGCCCATGCACCGGGTGGAGACACAGGTGGCGATGGCGTTGGGGGCATCGGTCCAGCCGTTGACGAAAATAACACCGAGGGTCAGCAGTACGGTTATCAGCAGGACGGGATTGGATACCAGCTGGGACAAAAAGTCTCCAAAGGCCACCGTTCCCGCCGCCTGAAGCGCGGAAAGCTGTCCTATGTATGTGGGCATGCAGTCGCTCCTCTCCATCCGTTTCCCGCAGGAATAGGCGCTTGCCGGGAAACAATCGCATCGTTTTTATTATATCTTGTCCCCGGGATGCTGAAAAGCCCTTCCTCGGTTTTCTAGTATTCCGACAAAATGCGGTGGGATAGATTGTATAATATTGTGTAAAAATATGGGAATGCTTTTGCAGCTCTTGGCAGGATGCCCCAAAAACGCTATACTGAATAGAGCAGTAATATGGAAGGGGATGATACCCTGAAACGGTTGAAGGCATGCATAAAATACGGCCTGTTCCTGCTGCCGGGCGCGGCTGGGCTTCTGCTCTATCTGATTTTGCCGTATTTCCCCGCGTTGACGGAGACCGTGTTCTCCGGCTTCCTTTTCCGGTTACTGTCCGTCCCGCTGGGCGGGCTTGTGTCGGTCCTGCCGCTGTCGCTGACGGAAATTACCGTGGTTCTGGCGCTGCCGGTTTTCGCGCTGCTGCTGACACTGTGGATTCGGCGGATGCGCCGCGCCGCCAATCGCCGCCGCCTGCTGGCAAGAAGCGTCCGCGGTGTGGGATGGGTGGTATCCTCCGTTTTTTTGATCTATATGCTGCTGCATGGAGCCAATTTTTACCGGCTTCCCGTCTCCGACCTGATGGGCTTGGACACTTCGATGCAATCGCCGGAAATATTGCAGCAGGTGTGCATCGATTTGGCGCGGAAGGCGTCGGCGGAGCGGCTCTCCGTCGAGGAGGACGATCAGGGCCGCATGAAGCTGTCCCAGTCCAAAACGGCGACCCTGCGCCTGGCGGATAACGGTTACCGGAACCTGCAGGAGTCTCTGCCCTTCCTGTGGGGCGGCGTCTGGAGGGCGAAGCCGGTGCAGCTCTCCCATTGGTGGTCCTATACGGGCATCACGGGGATGTATTTTCCTTTTTATGCCGAGGCCAATGTGAATATCGACATACCCGACAGCAGCATCCCGGCCACCGCCGCTCACGAGCTGGCCCATACCCGGGGCTTTGCGCGGGAGGACGAGTGCAATTTTTTCGCTTATCTGTCCAGTATTCACAGCAATTCCGCCGATTATCGCTACTCCGGCTATGTGCTGGCGTATATCTATACCTCCAATGCCCTGCTGGGATACGATCAGGAGCTGTGGAGTGAGGCCAGGGCGTATTGCTCGGAGGGGATGCTGCGGGATCTGGCCGCCCAGAACCGCTATTGGGAGCAGTTCGAGGGAGAGGTGCAGCAGGTATCCTCCTCCATCAACAATTCCTTTATTGCCGCCCAGGGGGATGAGGACGGCGTGCTCAGCTACGATCGGGTGGTGCAGCTGATACTCGGGTATTATATCGCTGAAAATATGGTGTAAGCCGACGCATCGAGCGCCGCGGGAATTCTCCCGCGGCGCTTTTGTATATTCGGAGGCCGAAAAGCAAATAGTAGAAACGATCCGAATCCCTCATAAAAGGTGGTCGTTTCCATGGCAGTCGCCACATCCATTATCCTCATCACGGCCGGCGTGATTTTCGCTCTGTTCGGTTATGCAGTTTACAGGCTGTGGGCGGCCTTTTCCGGTCTGGTTATCGGCTTGGCCGCCGGTATCCTGTTCGGTAATCAATATTTTGACGGCGCGG
>CAKTXU010000205.1 GCA_934630995.1 uncultured Eubacteriales bacterium | reverse complement strand
GCTTATCACCGTATTGAGAAAACAGCGCCGGACGACAGAAACGTCGTCCGGCGCTGAACTAAACGAATTAATGGCAGATAGAGCGCTCGGTTTCCTTGTCGAACAGATGGATTTTGTTGTTGTCCAGCACGATTTCGACACGGTCGCTGGGGCGCGCGGTGGAGGTGGGCTCCACGCGGGCGGTAAAGCTGAAGCCTTCCACATTCAGATACAGGAAGGTCTCGGCGCCCATGAGCTCGGTGACCTCGACGTCGGCGTTGACCTTGCACTCCGGCATGGACTCCAGATAACGGGGTTCGTCGTGGACGTCCTCCGGACGGATGCCCATCATGACTTCCTTGTCGACGTAGTTCTCCAGCACGCCCTTCTCGTTCTTGAACTCGGGCAGCTTGATCTGATACTTCACGCCGCGGGTGGTCTTGGTATCCTCGGAGCCGAATTCCACATAGAAGTCGTCGCCCTTTTTGAGCAGCTTGGAATCGATGAAGTTCATCTGGGGGCTGCCGATAAAGCCGGCGACAAACATATTGCAGGGCATATCATACAGATGCTGGGGCGTATCGACCTGCTGAATGAAGCCGTCGTTCATGATGACGATCCGGTCGGCCATGGTCATAGCCTCGGTCTGGTCGTGGGTAACATAGATGAAGGTGGTGCCCAGCTTTTTATGCAGCTTGGAGAGCTCGGTTCTCATCTGGGCGCGCAGCTTGGCGTCCAAGTTGGACAGCGGTTCGTCCAGCAGGAAGACCTTCGGTTCACGGACAATGGCGCGCCCCAGGGCGACACGCTGTCTCTGGCCGCCGGACAGAGCCTTCGGCTTCCGGTCGAGCAGATGGGCGATGTCCAGGATGCGGGCGGCCTCTTCCACGCGGCGCTTAATTTCATCCTTCGGCGTTTTGCGCAGCTTCAGGCCGAACGCCATGTTCTCAAACACAGTCATGTGAGGGTACAGCGCGTAGTTCTGGAACACCATGGCGATATCGCGATCCTTCGGCGCCACGTCGTTGACCAGCTTGTCGCCGATGTACAGCTCACCGTCGGTGATTTCCTCCAAGCCGGCGATCATACGCAGGGTGGTGGATTTACCGCAGCCGGAAGGACCGACCAAAATGATGAATTCCTTGTCCTTGATTTCCAGATTGAAATCGGAAACCGCGGTGACACCGCCGGGATACTTCTTGTAAATCCCTTTCAGAGACAGACTAGCCATTAAAAAACCTCCCAAATTTTGCCCATAGGCATTTCGCGTCGAACATTGCTTGCATAAGTATAATATATCAGATTTTCGCGAACATAACCATTCCTTTAATCAACAAACTTTTAAAAGTGGCTTTGTTTAAATGATATAATGTCAAATTACACAAATTTTCGCACTATCCCCGGAAAACCGAGGCTTTTTCCTCTGCGGTGATTTCCCTGCATCCGCCTTCCGGCAGACTGGAATCCAAGACAAGACCTCCCATCGAAATTCGCTTCAACCACAAGACCTTGCGTCCCACTGCCCGAAACATCCGCTTTATCTGGTGGTACTTGCCTTCGGATATCGCAATCTCCACCAGCGGGCGTTCCCCTTCCTCCAGAATTCGTAATTCTGCCGGAAGACAGCGTGTACCGTCCTCAAGGCTTGTCCCCTGCGCAAAGGCAGCGACATCCGCCTCCGTCACCGGACCGTCCAGCAAGGCATGGTAGCGTTTGACAATCTTGTGCCTAGGGGACAGCATCCGATGGGCAAAGGCGCCGTCGTCGGTGATGAACACCAGTCCCACCGTGTCCTTGTCCAGCCGTCCGGCGGGAAAAAGTCCCCGGCGGCGAAGCTCCGGCGGCAGCAGCCCCATCACCGTCGGCGCCCGGGGATCCCGCGATACGCAGAGCAGCCCGGCCGGCTTGTTCATCATGATATACACATACGGCTTGCACACGACGGACCGGCCCGCTATTTCCAGGATACAGCGGGCGCCGTCCGCTTTTTCCGCCGGTGAGCGGCAGACGGCGCCGTCCACCTTCACCCGGCCGGAACGGATAAGCCGCTGGGCCTCGCTGCGGGTAAAGCCCCCCTGGGAGGCCACCAGCTTATCCAGCCTTTCCATTTTGCCTGTTCCGTCCACGGCAATCCCCATCTCCTGGAAATCAGGTGACTTTCACGACCGTTTCCAGAATACCACAGGCGGAGAAAAAATGCAACTCAGGATGACGAATTGGAAGATAATGCCGTCAGGCCGCGCATAAAGCCGTCCAGCGCCGTGGAGGAAACATCGCCGCCCACAATCTTATCCTTATAGACATACAGATGGGCCAGTACGCTGCCGTCGTCGGGATAATTGAGCACCTGATAGGTCCAGCATTTCATCCTCCGCCCCTGGTAGGGAGACAGATCCATACCGGCCGTTTGCTGGATTTCGTTGTACTTGGTAAAAACCTCGTCGAATTCATCCGGGATCAACACCTCCCGCACCTCGGCGCCGGTGGCGTCCACCTCATAGCCCAGGGATTTGAGAAACTCGACCCGCTCCACATCGGTAGCCCCGGCAGCCGGGCTATAGACCTTTGCGGAAGTTTCGCTGGCGGGCCACACCACCACGGCTACAAGAATAGCAATGAGCATCAACACGCAGACCAGAATGGAAACAATCTGCTTTTTGGACGTTTTCAGAGAAAAGACAAACAACCGCACCACACCCCAACCATCGTATTTGCACAGTATTCCGGTACAGTGCACTATATGCGCCAGGGTGCGGATTTATGAAAGCTTCGTCCCCAAACAGCAGGTTAATTCAGCCGGACAGCCTCTCGAAGGCGACGTTCCGTTCCAGATACTCCCGGCGCGCCTCCTCGTCGTCGGGAAACAGGGTATAAGCCAGAAGCAGCTTGACATAGGCCGCCTCCTCCGCCATGGGCGGCAGCAGGCGGATGCCGCTGTCCCGGATGACCCGGACGGAGGCGTATTCCGCCTCGGAAAACCAGACCGGCGCCGCAAACACCTCCCGGCCCTCTCCCCGGCAGGACTCCACAAAGGCGGATAAGCCGTCCCTCACACAGGCCGTCCCCGAATGATACAGCCCGTGGAAAACCGCCCGGACCGAGCCGGGCAGGCTCAGGCGCTTGTAATCCATCCCCGGATAAGGCCGGATATACTGGATACAGCCGCGCAGATCCGGAAAAACCGGCAATGGATGTTCGGGCACAGCCCGCAGCTCCTCCACGGTGGGATTTGACCGGTGAGGCTGCGGGTGAAAGCATCCCTCCACCATCCAGCCCAGCGGCTCTCCCGTCACCGAAGCAAACCGGTGGGTATAAAGCGCGGCCTGACAAAGCCGCGTCCCCAGAAACACCGGCAGTTCCCCGTTCTGCCGGAAAATCACATATACCCCCGGCAGACGCTCGCCCCGTATAAACTCCACGGCGGCGGCAAAATTGGCGGCGGCGTTGCTCCGCTCGTCGTCGGGCGGCCGGTCGCTGGCTGTCAGTACCACCGGAACCGGCAGCCCCTCCAGCATGAAGGAGAGGGCGGCGGCGGTATAGGCCAGGGTATCCGTCCCGTGGGTCACGATAACGCCGGCGGTATCCGGCGTTATTGTTTTCCGGATACAGTCTGCCATGGTTTTCCAGTCGTCGGGCACCAGGTTTTCACTGAGGATAGTCAGGGGCGAGGCCGTCGTAAAAAACGAGTCCTCTCCCGTCTCCCGGAGGTACTGCCGGATAAGAACATAGGGGACGCCGGCCGTTGCGCTCATCACGGCGCCGGCTGTTTTGCAGCTGATGGTGCCGCCGGTGAATACCACGAGAATTTTTTTCATTGGGTTTCCTCCTGTCGCCAAAGGCAAACGCGGGACACAGCCGCAAAACATAACTACGGCTGATAGGAAAGACTGCGTTCACCGCTATGAGAGTATATGAAGACAAGCTGTCATACATGCATCTCGATTTATAAAACGAAAGAGGGCGGAAGAGGGGAAGAAACGCCTGCGGGTCATGTAGAGTGGCCCGCAAGCGTTTCTTCGGCGTTGAGCGCCATAAAAGCGCGTCCCTATCCGGTTTCTTTTTACTCTTCTTCCGTCCTATAGGACTCGATTACCTTTTGCGCCACATTGGCGGGCGCCTCCTCGTATCGCTCAAAATGCTGGCGGAAATAGCCACGGCCCTGCGTGAGAGAGCGGAGCATGGTGGAGTAATCGCCGGTTTCAGCCATGGGCACCTCCGCCTCGATGCAGGTCAGCCCGTCTTCCGCCGGATTCATGCCCAGCACGCGGCCCCGCCGCTTATTGATATCGCCCATGATATCGCCGGTATACTCCCCGGGGACGAATACCTGCAGGTTTCCCACCGGCTCCAGCAGAACGGGACCGGCTTGGGGTATGCCCGCCTTATAGGCCAGATTGGCCGCGGTCTTGAACGCCATTTCGGAGGAATCCACCGGATGATAGGAGCCGTCCACCAGGGTCGCCTTGAGGCCGACCATGGGGAAACCGGCCAGAACGCCCCGCTGCGCGCTGTCCCGCAGGCCCTTTTCCACC
>CAKTXU010000204.1 GCA_934630995.1 uncultured Eubacteriales bacterium | reverse complement strand
CTTTTTACGAGGCGTTGATAGAGAATCCTCCGGCCGATGCGGGTTGTATGCGCAACAGCGGTTTTCCGGACGCACTACCCACAAGGGCAGGCCCATGTCTGCATTTCACCTATACCGGCTTACCGGCTGCAAACCCGTCCTGTTCTGCAAAGCCCTGCCGCCGTGCGAATGGCGACAGGGCTGTCTTGTCAGGTCAACGCCCCCCGGCAGTAATACCGGGGGGCGTCGCTTAATCCATAAGGCAAGCTCGTTCAAAGCGGAAACGGACAGTGCTGCGGCGGCAGTGTTATCGTCGTTGGCAGGCATCGATCCGCCGACAGCCCAGCCTCATGGCTGTAAGTGAGCCAAGTCCCTTTTCAGAACATACTCACGCACAGTAACCGCATCATGCCATTACCGGGAGAGCTTTTTTCTGCGGGAGAAAACCAGAACGGCCGCTGCCAGCAGGGTCACCGCGCCCGCTGCAACGGCGGTGCCGGCTTCACCGGTGCCGGGGTTCTTGAATTTGGCGAAGGAAATTTCCATCACGGCGACGCCGTAGTTGACCGGATCGTTGATAGTGTCGCCGTCAATCGTGGTGCCGGTGTAATCCTTTTCCTGGGGGAACTGCACCTTCAAATAGGTGTTGCCCGCCGGGATATTCTCGATGGTGTACACGTAATAGTCGAAGCCGCCAACTTTAGCGGCGGGTTCGGTTTCCACTACGGCCGCGGTGACCTCGGTCCAATTTTTATTATCGGAGGAGACAAAGAAGCGCAGATCCAGCTCCATGGCTTTTATCCGGCCGTGGCGATACGCCTTGACCTCGACGGGGGATTTTTCCGCCACCCGGTAGGTCATATATACCGGATCAAAGGAGGACTTGCCGACTGCATACTCGTATTTTATCATGACCGCAGGCTGGTCTCCCATTTTTTGCGTGAAATCCAGCCCTTCCTTGTTGGATCCGGCCATTTTATCGAGATCCGCTTCGGAGCCGGTAAATTTGATGGTGGTATCGATGGCCGGTCCTTTGGGCTCCGTGGGCTTGGGAGAGTCGACATACGCGGTGTACTTCACGTTGGTGAGCGCCGCGACATAGTGCATCAGGCCGCCGTCGCCGTCATCCGCTTTTTCATTCTTCTTATAAGCGAAGGCTGTTCCCGCGTAATCCTTTTCCTGAGGATACTCCACCTTTACATAGGCGTGATCGGCGGGTACGTCGATGGTGTAGATTCCATACCCGTCCCACAGGGAGGTGAATTGCATCTTAAAGACCGCGTCGGCCTTGGTCCAGGCAGTCTTGTCCTTGGAGGTGTACAGGGTGAAGCGGAAATTCATTTTAACTCCCTTGTCGAACATGGCGGTGGTGGCGACGAAGGGCGTGCCTCCCTTGACCTTGTAGACGACATAGGGCTTGTCGAAGGAGGTTTTTCCCTTGGCATAGCCGTAATCCAAAGAGAGAACGGGAACCTTTACCTCCGTGCCGCTGCTGCTGTCGTTAAACTGCTGGGCGAAATCGAAGGCGTCCTGGGAGTAGGAGTCGAAGCCCGCCACCACGGCGTCCTTATCATTGACGATGCTCTGCTCGGTGTCATAGGCGACGGCGGCCGCCGGGGCTACACCGCCGGTTGAACGGAACTTGGCGATATTGATCGTATAGTTGTTTTTCAGATTCCGGGCGTCCACCGCGACCTTGAAAAACACGTTGCCGCCGGTCATGTCGTATTTATACTGGAAAATCTGAAAGCCGCCGGCATTGTGCATGTCGGTCAGGGCCAGCTCCTCCTTATTGGCGTCGGTCACCTCGGTTTTAGTCGCCGTGACCTCTGTCCAGGTGGCGTTGTCCTCAGAGGCGTAAAACCGCACCAGGGTCTTGTCCTCCATATTCTCCACCGAGCCGGTGTGGGTATACAGAACGAAATCCACCGTGGATTCCTTGGCGACCTGCCAGGTCAGATACGGATCGGGCGCGTCGTCGGTAAAGGCATCGGCAAAGGGCAGATAATTATAAGAGAAATACATACCGCCCTTGTTACGGGCATCCCCCTCCCCCATCCGGGTAGTGGAGCCGCCGTCGGATAGATCGATGTTCCAGACGCCTGTCTCCAGGAAAGAATCCGCGACCTTGGAAAGGTTCTCCATATCGTCCGATGCGTTGTAGAGCACGGTTCCGCCGTAAGGTATCATGGTTTTGTCCGCAGCCTCCGCGCTGGAAGCCAGCGGCGCCATCAGGGTGAGAGCCATTGCAGTAGCCAGGAAAGAAGCGAGACATGATTTCCGCCGTTTCATACTGTTTACCTCCAAACAATAGATTTGCAGCATTCTTGCACATTGTAACAATAAATAGTTATATTGTGCAAACGCTTGGCAACTTGAGCTCAGGTTCATGTTAGCACCGAAGAAACGGATTGTCAAGACATATGGCTGATATTTTTCATAAAATAATTCTTATATATCCTTTCATTTTATACTTAAAAATTTCAATACGGTAGAATGTAAAGCTGCAATATTACAAATGTAAATAAAAAAGTGCACTATTGTATATTGACTTTTAAGCGGTGAGCGGGTAATATAGGAACTGAACGATGCACAGAAACCATCCGCAAACAGAAAATAAAATATGGCTTCTGTGCAAATTAATGAAAGAGGTGTTATATCCGTGAAAAACAGTGTTCGCGTTCTGTCCGTTCTGCTGGCGGTTCTGCTGACGGCAAGCTGCACTTCCTGCAGCACGGACCCTGCAGCGTCGACGGCGTCCGGCACCGCCAGCGGCGGGACCTCCGATGCCTCGTCCTCAACAGCGGCAACCCTACCGCCCCCGCCGGAGTTCGAGATGCCGGAGGTCAATCTGACGAACAAGACGGTCAAATGCCTATCCGCCGCGGAATTCGATGATTATCAAATCCGTATGCACGAGGGTATGCTGCGGGACATCGGCGTGACGGTGGAAAATGAAGTGGTGCCCTACGACAGCCTCAGCACCCTTTTGGTGCAGAAAATAACCAGCGGCGAATCGCCCGACATCTACGCTATGACCAACCGGGATTTTCCGAGCCTGGTGGCCCGGGAGGTATTTCTGCCGCTGGACGATTACATCGATTTCAGCCAGAACATATGGGAAGAGCAGCTTCCACAGCTGGAGCGCTGGAAATGGAAGGGCAAGATGTATCTCAACGGCGGCAGCAGCGGTGTGGCCCGCTTCGTCTGGTACAATACGAAAATATTCAAAAACGCCGATCTGCCCACCCCTCTGGAGCTGTACGACAAGGGAGAGTGGGACTGGGATAAGCTGCTGGAGCTGGCCCAGGAGCTGACCGTGGAGGACGCCGAGGGCAAGGTTATCCAGTACGGCTTCGCCGGCGAGAGCCTGCAGTTCACCTTCCGCGGTTCGGCGGGCGAGGATTACATCAAATTCGATGAAAACGGCATCACCAACAATTTCCGCAATCCGAATGTCGCCAAAGCGGAGAAGTTCCTCCAGGATTTGGCCCTGACCTATAAGGTGCTCCCCCCCTCCGATTCCATGGCCAATTTCGATTTGTTCATGCAGAATAAAGTGGCTATGGGCGTTTACGGCCACTGGTACGCTTTTTCCGCCGAAGGGGCAACCGCGCGGCTGAAAAACGGTGAAATCGCCTTCGCGCCGCCGCCCAAGGCCCCGGGGATGGAGCCCTATTATTACGGCGATCTGTCCGGGATTCTGATACCCAAAGGCGCGCCCAATCCGGAGGGTGCCGCGGCCTATATGACCTACCGGACCTATTACGGCCGAGTGCAGGAGACGGTGGACGGCAAGGAGGTTTCCCCCTGGATGCGCACCAACATCGAGGCGGGCTGGACGGACGATATGGTACGGATTTATGAGGAGGTCAACGAATCACCCAATATTATCGCCCATCTCTATCACGGCGTGGGCAACGCCATCTCCTGGGCCTGGGAGCCTTATAGCAAGCTGATGACCGGCACCCCCTGGGAAACCATCGTCGAGGAATACGCGCCCAAGATGGAACAGGAAATCGAGCTGTTCAACAGCTCGCTGAAATGAGCGTCCGTATGGTGCTTTGCCCGGCGGAGGCGACAGCTTCCGCCGGGCGGATTTGATAGAACAGGAGCCGTGTCATGAAAAAATCAGCACTTGTTCGTTTACTTGCCTGCACGGCCGGCATTCTGCTGCTCATGCCTTATTTTTCAGTGCTGCCCGCCGGCGCGGAGGAAACCTATACCGCTCCCACGGGCACTTCGGATAAGGATAGGCTGTACATCCTGCTGTATGATCATTCCGATACCCACGGCGAGCGGTTTTCCGTACCGTATCTGTGGGAACACTATATCCTTAACGACCAGGAGATGGTGAATACATATCCCTCCCTCCGTCTGGGCAACCAATACGGCGGCGCGTTCTACGACGTGCTGAACCGCCCGGAAAACGCGTCCTATGCGGAGGAGTATAAGAGCTTTGTTCAGAACGACAGGGTGGGCGTGATCGGCGGCACCTATTCCCAGGCGATTTCCGGCCTGCTGCCGGAGGAATCCGCTATCCGCC
>CAKTXU010000203.1 GCA_934630995.1 uncultured Eubacteriales bacterium | reverse complement strand
CCTTCCAATAGCCCTCAAAGCGGTAGGCGAACATCCTCTCCCCCGCCTCCAGCATGGCGGGCAGGACGTTTTTGCCGAAATCATTCTGGGATTTGGGCTTTTTCTCATCCTCCTCCAGATAGTGGCGGAGCTTCGCCCAGTTGAACACGTAAATGCCCATGGAGGCCAGGTTGCTCTTGGGCGCCTTGGGCTTTTCCTCAAACTCGTATATCGAGCCGTCCTCATTGGTATTGAGGATGCCGAAACGGCTGGCCTCCTCCATCTCCACCTCGATGACCGCCACGGTGCAGTCGGCCTGGTTTTTCTGATGGAAGGCGATCATCTGGGAATAATCCATTTTATAAATGTGATCCCCCGAAAGAACCAGGACGTATTCGGGATGATACCGCTCGATGAAGGGAATATTCTGATAGATGGCGTTGGCGGTGCCCTTGTACCAGTCGGCCCCCTTGTTCCGCTGGTAGGGCGGCAGGACGTGGACGCCGGCGTTTATCCGGTCCAGGTCCCAGGGCTGGCCGGAGCCGATATATTCATTGAGCTCCAGGGGCTGGTACTGGGTCAGCACCCCCACCGTCTCGATGCCGGAATTGACACAGTTGGACAGGGGAAAATCGATGATGCGGTATTTTCCCCCATAGGGCACCGCCGGTTTGGCGATGGTTTTGGTCAGGGCGTAAAGACGGCTGCCCTGGCCGCCGGCCAGCAGCATGGCCACACATTCCTGTTTGCGAAACATAGCGAATCCTCCTTCAGGTTGAATAAGCCGGGGGCGGCGTTTTCCCGGGGGAATCCGCCGGCGGGGAAGCCGGCTGTCTCCCGGCGGTCCGGGAGGCGGCGGGGGAACGGCGCTTGGGGTACGCCCGGGCCTTTTTCAGCTTCAGATACACCACCGACAGGGGCGGCAGGGTCAGGGAGAGGGACTGAGCCAGGCCGTGCATGGGCACCGGCTCCGCCTCCCGCGTACCGTTGGTCAGGCCCGCGCCGCCGAATTCGGCGGCGTCGCTGCCGAACACCTCCGACCAGGCGCCGTAGGCGGGAACGCCGATGCGGTAATCGTCCCGGCGGACCGGCGTGAAGTTGCACACCACCACCAGCTCCCGGCCCGCCGCGTCGATGCGGCGGAAGACGATGACGCTCTGGGTGTAATCGTCGTGCGCCACCCAGGAGAAGCCGTCCCAGGAAAAATCGTTTTCCCACAGGGGCGGGTTCTCCCGATAAAAATGGTTGAGGGTTTTGACATAGTGCCGGAGCATCCGGTGGGAATCGTAATCCAGCAGGAGCCAGTCCAGCCCGCTCTCGAAATCCCACTCCTTGAACTGGCCGAATTCACAGCCCATAAACGTCAGCTTTTTGCCGGGATGGGCCATCATATAGGCCAGGAACAGCCGGACGCCCGCGAATTTCTCCTCATAGGAGCCGGGCATCTTGTTGATGAGGGAGCCCTTGCCGTGGACCACCTCGTCATGGGAGACGGGCAGCACGTAATTCTCCGAAAAGGCGTAGAAGAAGGAGAAGGTCAGGCTGTCGTGGCTCCCCTTGCGGAAAAGGGGATCCAGGGACATGTAATGGAGCATGTCGTTCATCCAGCCCATATTCCATTTATAATTGAAGCCCAGGCCGCCGTCCGACGTGGGGCGGGATACCAGGGGCCAGGAGGTGCTCTCCTCGGCGATCATCATGGTTTTGGGATAGGCGGCGAAGACCGCCTCGTTGAGACGGCGTAGGAAATCCACCGCCTCCAGGTTCTCCTTGCCCCCGTACTGATTGGGCACCCATTCCCCGTCCCGGCGGTTGTAATCGAGATACAGCATGGAGGCCACCGCGTCCACCCGGATGCCGTCCACATGATATTTATCCAGCCAGAACAGGGCGTTGGAAATCAGGAAGCTGCGCACCTCGCCCCGGCCGTAATCGAACACGCAGGTGCCCCATTCATAATGCTCGCCCTTGCGGGGATCCTCGTATTCATAGCAGGGGGTGCCGTCGAAGCGGTAGAGCCCGCAGGCGTCCTTGGGGAAATGGGCGGGTACCCAGTCCAGAATCACCCCGAGCCCCGCCTGATGGCAGCGATCCACAAAGCGCATGAAGCCCTGGGGATCGCCATAGCGGGAGGTGGGGGCGTAATAGCCGGTCACCTGATAGCCCCAGGAGCCGTCATAGGGATATTCCATCACCGGCAGCAGCTCCACATGGGTATAGCCCATCTCCGTCATATAGGGAATGAGCTCGTCCGCCAGCTTGTCGTAGGAAAAGACGCTGCCGTCCGGATACTGCCGCCAGGAGCCGGCGTGGACCTCATAAATATTGACCGGAACGTCGTAGAGGGAGGTCTCCTCCTTATGCCGCAGCCAGTCCCCGTCCCCCCAGGCATAGCCCTCCAGATCGTATATTTTGGAGGCGTTGGCCGGCCGAGTTTCAAAATGGGTGCCGAAGGGATCGGCCTTGAGGACCTCCCTCCCGTCGGCGCCGGTCACGGCGTATTTGTACGCCGCATACTCCCGCAGGCCGCCGGCCTCGGTTTCCCAGATCCCCTCCTCCAGCTCCGTCATGGGCTGGGCGGCGGGATCCCAGCCGTTGAAATCCCCCACCAGGGAGACGGAGCGGGCATGGGGGGCCCACACGCGGAACACATAGGCGCCGTCTCCCAGCGGGTGGCAGCCCAGCCATTCGTACGCCCGGAAATCGCCGCCCTGATGGAAGCGGGTAACGTCCGGCCTGTCGCCGGAGAACAGCTGCATGGTCATCCTCGCACTCACGCCTTTCCTTCCAGACTCCGCATACACGCGCACACGCATATGAAAAATCATCTTTATTTTATCAACTGTCCAAGGGTTTTGCAAGGGTTTTTTGTAAATTTTCTTATAACATGCCGACAATAAATTCTCGATAGTTGTATATATTGACTGATTTATCCCCGGCGAAAATGGACAAGCCGCCAAGCATGTCCGGCAGGGGACGCGCATTTTTCAGTATATCCAACTCGTGTTAAAAAATCGGTCGAAGGGAGGAAATTTTCCGGATATACTTTGGGACCGTCATTTTTTGCACAAAGGGTATGGATTCTAGTTGCGTGAAAAATACTAAAGGGGATAAAATATTCACGCAAATCTATATTGTCCATCGCGAACCGCTATGCTATAATAGGAAAATATCAGCGAATGGGGAAAGAAAGGAACGTATGCGTATCCAAATCAAAAAGTATGTCAACAGGGAAACGGCAGCCTATCTGTTCTACGGCGTGCTGACGACGATAATCAACTACGGCGTTTTCTGGTTTTTTCAGCGGCTGCTCGGGGACGCCGCCGCCCTGCTTTCCAATGTCTTCGCCTTTTTCCTGGCCACGGCCTTTGCCTTCGTTACGAACAAATTGTTCGTTTTTCACAGCCGGAGCTGGCGGGCGCCGGTGCTGAGGAAGGAAATCCCGGCCTTTCTCAGCGCGCGTATCCTGTCCTTTCTGTTCGAAGAGGCCGGGCTCTTCGTCTGTGCCAATCTTCTCAAGCTGGGGCGCTATACGCTGTGGGGAATCGACGGCGTCATGCTGTCGAAAATCGTTTTGTCCCTGATAGTTGTTGTGATTAACTATGCCATCAGCAAATTTTTGATTTTTTCCGCCGCCGCACATACGGGATCCAAGGATTGAGCGCGGCTGTTCAAAGCCGCGGCGGTGGAATGACAGGCGGGAGGGATGTTTCAATTGAAGGTCCTGTTGATGATTCCGGCATATAACGAGGAGGATAATATCGAGAGAGTCGTGGAAGGGGTCCGGGAATTCGCGGCCGGGCAGAAGCCGTACCAGCTCGACTATATCGTGATAAACGACGGCTCTGTCGACGCGACCGAGAGGATATGCCGGGAGAAGCGTTTCCGCACCATCCATCTGATTCAGAATCTGGGGATTGGCGGCGCGATTCAAACCGGCTATATGTTTGCCAAAATCAAGGGCTACGATATCGCCGTCCAGTTCGACGGGGACGGTCAGCACGACATCGCGTGCCTGGATAAGCTGCTGGAGCCGGTGATGAACGGCGAATGCGATTTCACCGTCGGCTCCCGGTTCTTGGACGGCAGCAGCGGGTTCCGCTCGACGGCGCTGCGGCGCTTCGGCATCCGCTTCCTGTCGATGATCATCCGCATATTCACAGGAACGAGGGTGACAGATCCCACCTCCGGCTTTCGGGCGGCAAATAAACAGGCGATTGCGTTCCTCTCCCGCAATTACCCCGTGGATTATCCCGAGCCCGAATCCATCGTGGAGCTTTCGAAGCATTCCTTCCGGCTCCGGGAGGTGCAGGTCAACATGTTCGAACGGGCGGGCGGGACCTCCTCCATCAGCGCGTGGAAATCCGTCTACTACATGTTCAAGGTATCGCTCGCCATCGTATGCACTAGCTTTCAAAGGAAGGTGAAAAGCTGACATGCCCATTTTGCTCCGCATTGAAATGATCGTCGTCGCCGTGTCGTTTATGGCACTTGTTTTCCGGACGGTCAATAGGAAAAAACTGAAGCTGCAATATTCCCGGCTGTGGAT
>CAKTXU010000202.1 GCA_934630995.1 uncultured Eubacteriales bacterium | reverse complement strand
ATAGAGACAGAGATCGGCGTCGGCACCCGTATGACGCTCGCCGTCCATATTCCTCACTGAGCCGGAGGAGGAGGCTTCCCATGGATCGATTTTTTCATTCCGTCACTCTTGACAAGTCGAAATGCGTGGGCTGCACCAACTGCATCAAGCGCTGTCCCACCCAGGCCATCCGGGTGCGGGGCGGAAAGGCGCAGATCATTTCCGAGCGCTGCATCGACTGCGGCGAATGCATACGCGTCTGTCCTCACCACGCGAAAAAAGCCCAGCACGATTCCCTTGAGCTGTTAAAGGCGTATACATACACGGTGGCTCTCCCTGCACCGGCCCTGTACGGTCAGTTTAACCACCTGGACGACATCGATATCGTCCTGGGAGGATTGCTCGAAATGGGGTTCGACGATGTCTTTGAGGTATCCCGCGGGGCGGAGATTATCTCCGACGCCACCCGGCAGCTGCTCAACGACGGCAAGCTGAAAAAGCCGGTCATCAGCTCGGCCTGCCCCGCCGTGGTGCGGCTCATCCGGGTCCGGTTCCCGGATTTGTGCGACCATGTGCTGCACCTCAAGGCCCCCATGGAGGTGGCCGCCGCCATGGCCCGGAAGGAGGCCGTGGAAAAATCCGGCCTTTCTCCCGAACAAATCGGCATCTTCTTTATTTCTCCTTGCGCCGCCAAGGTCACGGATGTCCGCGTCCCTATCGGCATCGAACATTCCAATGTAGACGGCGTGCTGGCCATCAGCGATATCTATCCCGCCCTGGTAGGAAAAATGAACCATCTGAAAAAAACCGTGCCCCTGGCCAGATCCGGGATTATCGGCGTGAGCTGGTCCTCCATCGGCGGTGAGGCCGCCGGCCTGCTCAATGAGAACCATCTGGCCGCCGACGGCATCGACAATATTATCAAGGTGCTGGAGGAGCTGGAGGACGAAAAACTCCAGGAGCTGGATTTCATCGAGCTCAACGCCTGTGCCGGGGGGTGTGTGGGCGGCATTTTCGCGGCGGAAAACGGCTATGTGGCGCGGGCGCGTATCCAGAGGCTGCGCAAATACCTGCCCGTATCCTGCAACCGACTGGAGGATGCCGGGACGGAAAAGGAACTGGAATGGACCGAGCCCTTGGAATATGCCCCGGTGATGAAGCTGGCAGAAAATGTCGAAGACGCCATGCGTCTGATGCAGGAAATCGATATCATCAACGACCGTCTCCCCCAGCTGGACTGCGGTTCCTGCGGATCCCCCACCTGCCGCGCCCTGGCGGAGGATATCGTGCGCGGCACCGCCCGGGAAAGCGACTGTATCTTCCGTATGCGCCGGCAAATTCAGGATATCGCCAGCCAGCTTACCCAGATTGAAGGTTATCTGCCGCCCGAAGAGCGGCCGGTATCCGTGCGAAGCGAGGATGAACAGCCATGAAATCACTGACCGTTTCCGGGTTCGCGGATGCCTGCGGGCTAACCGTGCTCACCCCCGGCGAAGAGGATCGCGCCGTCACCGGCGGATATTGCGGCGACCTGCTCAGCTGGGTGATGGGGCGCGCCCAAGCGGGCGACGCCTGGTTCACCGTCATGGGCAATGTCAACGCCATCGCGGTGGCCACCCTGGCCGACGCCGCTTGCATTGTGCTGACCGAAGCCTCCCCTCTCGACGACGAAGCGGCCGCCAAGGCGCGGCAACAGGGCGTGGCCGTGCTGCAAAGCGAACAAAATGCCTACCAGCTGGCCGTGGCCCTGCATGCCCTGCTGGATCCCAAGGAGTGAAAACCATGTCAATAGAAGCTGTCAAAGCCTATCTCCGGCCCTACGGCAAAGAGCAGGAGGTCATCGAGCTGTCCCTGTCCAGCGCCACTGTGGAGCTGGCCGCCCAGGCGCTGGGTGTGGAGCCTGCCCGCATCGCCAAGACCTTGTCCTTTCAGGACGGGGACGGATGCCTGCTCCTCGTGGCTGCCGGAGATGCCAAGGTGGACAATCAGAAGTTTAAAGCCGCCTTCGGCTTCAAGGCCAAAATGCTGGCGCCGGAGGACGCCCTGCGCCTGACCGGCCATGCGGTGGGCGGCGTCTGTCCCTTTGCCCTGCCGCAAGGCGTCCGGGTGTTTCTCGACGAATCCCTCCGCCGGTTCAATACCGTTTATCCCGCCTGCGGCAACAGCCAGTCGGCCATCGGACTGACCTGCGACGAGCTGGCGCTGACCTCCCGCTGCGAGGGCTGGGTGGACGCGTGCAAGGGCTGGAAGCCGGAAAGCCTGGACGGACAAGAGGGACAGGCGGCCATCAACGACGGGAAGTGACGCTTTGCGTGTGACCTATGATCTGCATATTCATTCCTGCCTCTCCCCCTGCGGAGACGGCGACATGACTCCCAACAATATCGTCAATATGGCTCTGCTTGCCGGGTTTGACTGTATCGCCCTGACCGATCACAACAGCAGCGGCAATTGCGCCGCTCTAATGGAGATCGCGGCGGGAACGGGATTGCTGGCTCTTCCGGGCATGGAACTCTGCACCGCGGAGGAAGCCCACATTGTCTGCCTTTTTCCCACGCTCGAGGGAGCTACAGCCTTTGACGAGGCCGTCCGCCCCACCCTGCCTCCCATTGATAACCGTCCCGACATCTTCGGGGAGCAGCTCTTCATGGATAGGGAAGATCAGATAACGGGGCGGATGAAGCTCCTGTTGACCACCGCTTCCTCCATCAGCGTGGACGACGTACTCCCTCTGGTTCGCGCGTTCGGCGGCACCGCTTTCCCCGCTCATATCGATCGGCCCTCCTACAGCGTCGTCTCCGCACTGGGAGACGTGCCTCCTGTCGGCTTCCAGGCCGCGGAAATCACCGTCCGGGGGGATGTGGAGGCTCTTTGCGAACGGCACCCCGAAATTCGTGGAAAACCGCTTCTGCTGGATTCCGACGCCCATTATCTCCATCAAATCACCGATCCCGCCGCCTGGCTTGACCTTCCCGAAAAGTCGCCGGAGGCGCTCATCGCCGCCCTGGACGGCCGTCTTTCCTGTGATTGGGGACGATAACCAGGTTGACAGACGCCAAAAGTGCCGCTGTCGTGTAGCCAAAACACGACAGCGGCACTTTTTAATCTTACAGTTTCCCGGCCAGCTCCATACCGTAGGCGTGAAGTGCCTCGAGCATTTCCCCATCCGGCGCCCAGGTGATGCGCTTTCCGGCGTCTACCACTTCAAAGCCGGCCTTCTCCAGCTCCTCGTTGATCAGCTTGACCGATTCCCCGCTCCAGCCATAGCTGCCGAAGGCTGCAGCCTTCTTTTTCTTGAATTTGGCGCCCTTCATCAGCTCCAGAATCCCGGCAATTGAATACAGATAGCCGTTGTTGACCGTGGGGGAGCCCAGTACCACTGCTTTGGACTTGAAAATCTCCGTAATGATGTCGGTTTTATCCGCCTTGGAGGAATTGAGCAGCATCACCTTGACCGTCTCGTCCGCGTCGCCGATGCCCTCCGCGATGGCTTCAGCCATCCGGCGGGTAGAATTCCACATGGTATCGTAGACGATGCTTATCTGGTTTTCCTGATAATTACCCGCCCATTCCAAGTATTTCTCCACAATCTGCTCCGGATGCTCCCGCCATATGACGCCGTGGCTGGGGCAGATCATGTCAATTGGCAAATCCATCGCCAAAATTTCCTTGATTTTTCGGGCGACAATCGGACTGAAGGGATTCAGGATGTTGGCATAGTATTTGGTCGCCTCGGCATATAGCTCACCGGCATCGACCGTATCGTTGTATAAGGATTCGGTGGCCAGATGCTGACCAAAGCCGTCGGTGCTGAACAGAATCTTCTCCGAATCCATATAGGTGAACATGGTGTCCGGCCAATGCAGCATGGAGGCTTCGATAAAGGTCAGAGTTGTCTCCCCCAGCTCCAGCGTGTCGCCGGTTTTCACCGGAATGAAATTCCACTGCTGATGGTATTGCCCCTTGAGGCTCTTGATGCCGTTGGCCGTGCAATAAATAGGCGTGTCCGGAATTTCCCGCATCAGGGTGGGCAGTGCACCGCTGTGATCGATTTCGCCGTGGTTAATGACGATAGCGTCTATCCGGCTCAGATCGATTTCCTGGCGGAGATCGCTGACAAACTCATCGGCATAGGGCTGCCAAACCGTATCTATCAGCACCGTCTTCTTATCCCGGATCAAATAAGCGTTATAGGAAGACCCACGGTGCGTGGAATACTCATCGCCGTGAAATTTCTTGAGTTCCCAGTCGATTTTACCCACCCAGGTCACTTTATCTGTCATTTTCTTTCCCATACAATTTTCAATCCTCTCTGTTCGACATCGGAATCTGCCCTTAGTATATCACGAGAGGCAAAAAAAATCACGACTAAATTATGAATGTATACCAATTTTGTATAGTTAAATAATTTTCCTTCTTTCCAAACCGCTTTTTATACGAAAAAACGGCTCCATTAGGAGCCGTCAGCTTGGAGAAACGGGGTGTTGCAAAAGGCATCAATATACGCAGAGACTGGGAAAAAGCGCGGTTTCGCGTCTATAAGACGCGAAAT
>CAKTXU010000201.1 GCA_934630995.1 uncultured Eubacteriales bacterium | reverse complement strand
GGTTAATCGCGATGTATCGTTCTCATGTTTTGATCTGCGGCGGCACCGGCTGCACCTCCTCCAATAGCTCGAAAATCATCGAGGCCATGGAACAGGAAATCGCCGCGCAGGGCCTTTCCGAGGAAGTCAAGGTGGTCCGCACCGGCTGTTTCGGCCTGTGCGCCCTGGGCCCGATTATGATCGTCTATCCGGAGGGCTGTTTTTATTCCCGCGTCACGGTGGAGGATGTACCGGAAATCGTGTCCGAGCATCTGCTCAAAGGCCGTATAGTCACCCGTCTGCTCTATCAAGAGACGGTGGACAAGGAAAATGACCAGATAAAATCCCTCAATGAAACCGATTTCTACAAAAAGCAGGTCCGGGTGGCATTGCGCAATTGCGGTGTCATCAATCCCGAATCTATTGACGAATACATAGCCTATGACGGATACCAGGCTCTGGCCAAGTGCCTGACCGAGTATACCCCTGAGCAGGTTATTCAGGTCATTACCGATTCCGGCCTGCGGGGCCGCGGCGGCGGCGGATTCCCCACCGGTCGCAAGTGGGCTCTCTGCGCCCCCAATAAGGCGCCTCAGAAATATGTGGTCTGCAACGCCGACGAGGGTGATCCCGGTGCGTTTATGGATCGCTCTGTTTTGGAGGGCGATCCCCACTGTATCATCGAGGCCATGGCTATCGCCGGCTATGCCATCGGCGCAACCAAGGGATTTGTCTATGTCCGTGCGGAATATCCCATTGCCGTCCGCCGCCTGCAGCTTGCCATCGATCAGGCGCGGCAGGAAGGGCTGCTGGGTAAGAATATTTTCGGTTCCGGCTTTGATTTCGATATGGAGATTCGTCTGGGCGCCGGCGCTTTTGTCTGTGGTGAGGAGACGGCGCTGATGACCTCCATTGAAGGTAATCGCGGCGAACCCCGTCCCCGTCCGCCTTATCCGGCGGTCAAGGGTCTGTTCAACAGCCCTACGGTGGAGAATAACGTGGAAACCTTTGCCAACGTCCCCCAGATTATTTTGAAGGGCGCCGATTGGTTCGCCTCCATGGGTACGGAGAAATCCAAGGGGACCAAGGTGTTCGCTCTGGGCGGCAAGATTAAGCACACCGGTCTGGTGGAAATCCCCATGGGCACCACTCTGCGGGAAATCGTCGAGGAAATCGGCGGTGGTATCCCGAACGGCAAAAAGTTCAAAGCCGCTCAGACCGGCGGTCCTTCTGGCGGCTGTATCCCGGCCAGATTGATTGATACCGAAATCGACTATGACAACCTCATCGCCATGGGCTGTATGATGGGCTCCGGCGGACTTATAGTCATGGACGAGGATACCTGCATGGTGGATATCGCTAAGTTTTTCCTGGAATTCACCGTCGATGAATCCTGCGGCAAGTGTACCCCCTGCCGGGTGGGCACCAAACGCCTGCTGGAAAAGCTGGACAAGATTACCAAGGGCAACGGCACTCTGGAGGACATCGACGAGCTGGAGGCGCTGTGCCACTATATCAAGGATAACTCTCTGTGTGGACTGGGTCAGACCGCGCCAAACCCGGTACTGTCCACTTTGAAGTTCTTCCGGGATGAATATGTGGCCCATGTGGTGGATAAAAAATGCCCCGCCGGCGTCTGCAAGTCCCTGCTGCATTATGAGATTGTTGCGGACAAGTGCAAGGGTTGCACCGCCTGCGCTCGTGTCTGTCCGGTCGGCGCGATTTCCGGCGTTGTCAAGCAGCCCCATTCCATCGACGTGAACGCCTGTATTAAGTGCGGCGCCTGTATGGAGAAATGCCGCTTCGGCGCGATTGTCAAACGATAAGGAAGGATGGTGCTGGAAATGGAAATGGTTAATGTCAAGGTCAACGGGATTGCCGTCAGCGTGCCTAAAGGCTCCACCATTCTGGAGGCCGCCCGCTACGCCGGCGTGGAAATTCCGACCCTGTGCTTCTTAAAGGATATCAATGAAATCGGTGCCTGCCGCATTTGTGTGGTGGAGGCAACCGGTGCCCGCGGTCTGGTGACCGCCTGCGTATACCCTGTGGCCGAGGGGATGGAGATTCAGACCAATACCGAAAAGGTACAGAAGGCTCGCCGTACCACTCTGGAACTGATTCTCTCCACTCATGAGAAGAAGTGCCTGTCCTGTGTGCGCTCCGGCGACTGCGAGCTGCAGAAGATGTGCCGGGACTACGGGGTAGAGGATTCCGGCAAATATGACGGCTTCCGTCCGCATTATGATCCGGATACCTCCGCGGCCCATCTAATTCGAGATAATAACAAGTGCATTCTCTGCCGCCGCTGCGTGGCCGCCTGCCGTCAGCAATATGTTTCGGTCATCGGCGCCAACGATCGCGGTATCGATACCCACATCGCCTGCGCGTTTGAGAAGCCGCTGAACGACGTACCATGTATCTCCTGCGGCCAGTGCATCGTCGCCTGCCCCACCGGCGCCCTCACTGAAAAGGACGACACCGGCAAAATCTGGGAGGCGTTGGCCGACAAGAGCAAGCATGTCATCGTCACCACTGCGCCTTCTATCCGCGCCACCCTGGGGGAGTGCTTTGGCATGCCCGTGGGAACCAATGTGGAAGGGAAGATGGTAGCGGCTCTCCGCCGTCTGGGCTTCGAAAAGGTGTTTGACACCGATTTCGGCGCCGATCTGACCATTGTCGAGGAGGCAAACGAGTTCGTTGAGCGGGTGAAGAACGGCGGCGTGCTGCCGATGATCACCTCTTGTTCGCCAGGCTGGGTCAAATTCGCCGAGTACTATTATCCGGATCAACTGGAGCATCTGTCCACCTGTAAGTCTCCCCAGCAGATGAGCGGTGCGGTCATCAAGACCTATTATGCTGAAAAGATGGGGATCGATCCCAAGGATATCGTCAACGTCTCCGTCATGCCATGCACAGCGAAAAAATTTGAGATTGGCCGGGAGGATCAAGATGCGGCCGGCGTAGCGGATATCGACATCGCCATCACCACCCGTGAGCTGGGGCGGATGATCCAGCGGGCGGGTCTGAGCTTTGCCAACCTGCCGGATGAGGAATTTGATGCGCCTTTGGGCGAGGATACCGGTGCTGCTGTTATCTTCGGCGCCACTGGCGGCGTGATGGAGGCCGCTCTGCGTACAGCCAACGACTGGCTGACCGGTGAGGATAACGAGGCTGTGGAATTCAAGGATGTCCGCGGCACCGAAGCTATCAAGGAAGCTACCTATAATATCGCGGGAACTGAAATCAAGGTGGCGGTGGTCAGCGGTATCGCGGGCGCCAACTATGTCATGAACACCATCCGCTCCGGCAATGCCCCCTGGCATTTCGTGGAAATTATGTGCTGCCCAGGCGGCTGCGTCAACGGCGGCGGCCAGCCAACCCAGCCCGCGTCCGTGCGTAACACGGTGGATCTCAAGGCGCTGCGCGCCAAGGCCTTGTACGACCAGGATGCCAAAATGGCTCTGCGCAAATCCCATGAATCCCCGGTGATTAAAAAGCTGTATGACGAATTCTTCGACGGCTACGGCGGACATAAAGCGCATCACATCCTGCATACCAGTTATGTAGAACGCAAAAAATTTAACTGATGTAAAAAAAACAGATTGTGGATACGGAGAAAAGGCTCAGCGGAACATGTTCCGCTGAGCCTTTTCTTGCGAAGCGGTGGAACTCGATTCGAATTCTCCGCTCATGACGCGCCGCTTTGTCCACGGCCTGTTTTTTGTGGTCAATCGTTGTGCTCGATGATTTCTTCGCGGTCACGGAAAAACAGGGAAATACACCAAATACCAGCCAGCGCAACAATCGTGTAAATCACGCGGCTGACCGCGGCGCCCTGGCCGCCGAAGGCCCAGGCGACTATGTCGAACTGGAAAAGGCCGATGCTGCCCCAGTTGAGTGCACCGATGACCACCAGAATCAAAGCCAGTCTGTCCAGCATGTGTTTTCACTCCTTAGCTGTCAATTGCGGCTTGAGAGCTTCAAATCCGCACAGAATAGAATTCTGCGTGACTTAGTATGAGCAAAAACTCATGCAATATACCCAGCTACAGATTAAATTCATCAAAGATAAATCTGTTAAAAAAGAACAAGTGAGGCTTATAAAGTCTTGACATATTAAAATGTAACTGATATTATTACAATACATAATATGTAATCGAATTGATTACATATTGATGGGAATGAAAACGGCAATACAAGGCTACGATTTTGTGCCGTATGGATGGAGAAATATTCGGCGGCAGAAAGCAGTCTGCATTGCGGCGGCAGGTGTTTATCACAAAACATAGGCGGAAAAAATCTAGGAGCGGAGAAATAAAAATGAACAGTGATTTTATTGTCGCGGTACATGCCCTGGTTTTTCTACATCATAAGCAGGAGACGCTTTCCAGTGAGATGATTGCGGAGAATGTATGTACAAATCCTGTGCGGGTGAGGCGGGTGATGGCCAGACTGGGGAAGGCCGGCCTTGTCGAAACCAGAAGGGGCTGTGCTTACGGCGGCTATTGCTACAAGAAAACCGGTCCCGTCACCCTGCGCCAGCTTGCCGATGCC
>CAKTXU010000200.1 GCA_934630995.1 uncultured Eubacteriales bacterium | reverse complement strand
GTTCCCCCTCACACTCCCCTTCCCTCCGCTCTACTTTATCGACAGACTCAACCGCTGGCTGTGCCGGCGGTTTTTCCTATTCATGGGAAATCATTCATAAGAAATCACCCGGGTATAACGGCGCAAGGGATAGTCCCCATCATGCGCTACGCCTACGTAGATATAGGTCCTGGCAGTCCCTCAATCCAACCCTACCTCGCTTACCCGTCCCTGCGTCCCAGATGAAGCAGCCCGGAACAACAGTTTATTCTCCGGTTCCACTTCCGAGACTACCGCTCCCCCAACGCCTGAATGGCGCTATAGGGAATATCCGTATCCGGCCATGGAGCCGGAGGATGCCCCCTACTCATCGCTCTGCCTATGACCTCATCCAGCGTATGAGGCCCCGCCGGGTGAGCAGCGCAATAAACCGCTTCCAGGTAACGGCTAAAGGGCATACGGCGGCCGGCGCAGTGCGGCATGGGGTAATTGATATCCTCCTGCATCGCTATAAAAATGACGAGTACAGTGAACTCCCGCATAGAATAGCCCCAGGCGTTCTCAGGGCTATCATCGTTCAAAATAGGGCTTTTTGAGGTTTGTTCCCCGAACAGCGCTCTTAACAGCGGATAGGTGTACTCATCAAGCCGCAGAGCGTTTTCCGCCATATCCATTAGATATCGATTTATCTCGCCGATGATTTCAGGATGTTCCCCTACCTTGGCATAGATATCTTTAATAATACCGACATGTGTAATAGCCTTACCGCTTGGGCCGGTGAAATTGTTTTGTATCTCCACGCGGTAATCCAGGATTCTCTTTTTATAATCCCACTTATATCCAGGTCCGGAAAGAACGATGCGGCTGGGTGCAGCCGGGATCACGCTGCTTATACTATGTTTCTTGGTATGAGGCTCAATATTTTGAAATAAGCACTCAATCCTTTTCCGCAGTTCTTCATAGTCCGGCCTTTCAAACCATCTAACGGGCATACCTCTTCCCTCCCCTGAATCATATCGGGCGTCGGCTTGAACCGCCGACCAATAAGGCCACGCATTCCACATGAGGCGTGCGTGGGAACATATCCACAGGGGTTACCCAGTCCGTCCGGTATCCTTTATCCTCCAGGAGTTTCAAATCCCTGGCCAAGGTTGCGGGATCACAGGACACATAGACAACACGTTTCGGCATCATCGCGGCGATGGCGTTCAGCACAGATTCATCGCAGCCCTTTCGCGGCGGATCGACCACGACCACATCCGGACGTATCCCCTCGTCCGACAGCTGTGCGGCAGCCCTGGCGGCATCCGCGCAGAGAAAACGAGCGTTGGCAATGCCGTTGTCGGCCGCATTTTTTTGGGCATCCTCCACCGCGGATGGGGCGATTTCCACCCCGATAATCTGTCCGGCCTTATCCGCCATGGACAGCCCTATGGTCCCCGTGCCGCAATAGAGATCCAGCAGCGTCTCTTTCCCTGTCAGCCCCGCCGCCTCCGCCGCCAAACGATAAAGCCGCTCAGCCTGGTCGTGATTGACCTGATAAAAGGACAGGGGCGACAAACGGAACCGCAGACCGCACAGCTCATCGGTAATCGTATCCTGTCCCCATAGGGGATACACCGTATCGCCTAAAATCACGTTGGTGTCATCCCTGTTCACATTGATCATCATAGATACAACAGCCGGTTCCCGGGCGGTCAAATCCTGTATCAGCATTTTGGCCTCCGGTATTTTTCCCGAGGTACACACCAGACAGACCATGATTTCACCGGTCGCCGCCGCTTGACGGATATAGATATGGCGCAGCAGCCCTTGCCCAGTCTCCTCATTGTAAACGGATGCACCGGACTTCTTTGCCCAATGGACCACAACGTCCAGTATATTCTTGAACACAGCCGGCTGCAAAGGACAGTTTCGCTGTTCGACTATCCGGTGACTTCGCGGGGCATAAAAGCCAACCAGAAGCCGATGCTCTCCCGCCGCCACGGGAAACTGCGCCTTATTGCGGTAATGCTCCGGCGAATCACCGCCAACAATGGGACGCGGTGTCAGAGCCAGCCCGCCGATACGGGTGAGCGCATCAGCTACCCGCTGCCATTTATAGCGCAACTCCGCCTCATACTGGATATGCCGCCAGGTGCAGCCCCCACATTTTCCAAAGACCGCGCAGTCCTCTCGAAGCTCCCCCTCGCTGATCCTGTCCGGCGACGATATCTCCAGAGTCTCCAGGCGGCCATAGGCATAGGTCTTCTGCACCTTGACAATCCGGCAGCGAATTCTGTCTCCCACGGCGGTAAAGGGAACGAATACGGCAATCCCTGTATCGTCCTCCGACTCTCTGTATCGGCCGACGCCGCTGCCTTCGGCGGTGGCGCCAATGATATCCAGCGAAATGCTGTCATTTTTCTGTAACGGCATGAAAGCAAACAATCCTCTCTTTTTTCGACATGTAGTGGATTATTCACATTGTACAACAAAACGCCGAAAAAAGAAAGCGCGGATTCCGTCATATGGAAAAAAGGGTTGCTGTAAAATGGAAAATTTTGCAGCAACCCTTTTCGCTTATCCTATTTTCAGCTGAAGCCTGAATTTGTCGCTGATCATGGCTATAAATTCCGAGTTGGTGGGCTTGCCCCGGCCGTTATGGATGGTGTAACCGAAGTAAGAATTGAGAACATCCACATCCCCCCTGTCCCATGCCACTTCAATGGCATGCCGGATTGCGCGTTCTACCCTGGAGGAGGTGGTGCCGTGCTTTTTAGCTACGGCCGGATATAGCCGCTTGGTCACGGCGTTGATGATGTCGTCGTCTTCAATGGCCATGAGAATGGCATCCCGTAGATATTGGTACCCTTTGAATGCGATCGGCCATTTCATCGGCGTCGAAAGGCTTGAGAAAATAATAATCGGCCCCGGCGGACATGGCTTCTCTCTCCAGCGTGGGATTATCAAAGCCCGACATAATCATCAGCTTCGGTCGTACCTGTAAATGCAGGTTTTGAATGCCCTTCATCACGCCTATGGCATCCAACCCAGGAAGAAAGAAATCCATTATCACCACATCCGGCTTGGTCTGACCGACCGCGTCCACCACATGCCGGCCGTCCTTTTCGATTGTCTGCACCTCCAGATTGTGAGCCCGCATCGTCATGGCGCAGGGTGCGCCAAAATACTCGCTGTTATCCGCTAAAAGCACTTTTATTTTCTTCTCCATTTTCAAACCTCCGTCGTAATGTATTGGAATTTATTTCCAGCAGTCATACATTACCATAATTTGGAAATTCTTGCAAGCGGTAAAAAGCATTTTTTTGGAGGTATGGAGAAAAATATTTTATGAAACTGAACATCCCTGTAGAAAACCGTCGGCAGGATTCGTCTCACGCCGCAGCATTCTGCTCGGATTCCATGGATTCCGCTGTTTTCAGCATATTTTCCGCAAAAATAGCAAAGCCCTTGGTCGGATCATTGACAAACACATGAGTCACCGCTCCCACAAGCTTGCCATCCTGCAAAATGGGGGATCCGCTCATCCCTTGCACGATGCCTCCCGTTTTTTCCAGCAATTCGGCATCCGTGATAATTATTACCATATTGCGGGTAGGAGAGGAATCGTTATATCGCACCTGATCGATTTCAATATCGTAAAGTTTAGGCGTTGTTCCATCAATTGTTGTCAGGACCTGAGCCTTGCCGGAGCGTACCTGCTGTTTCATTGCTACCGGGACTGTTTCTATGGCATCGGGAAGATGGGTCAGGGTGCCATAAATGCCTGTCTCCCCGTTGATGAGAAGATTTCCCAGTGTGCCGCTGGTAAAGGAGCCGCGCAATTCCCCCGGTGAACCGCTGACGCCGCGGTTGATGCCGAATATTTTTGCGGGAACTACCTCGCCGGAGGAAATCGGCAGAGCTTCGCCGGTGTCCACATCACAGACGGCGTGCCCCAACCCGCCGAAGGTATAGGACTGCGGATCGTAAAAGGTCAGGGTACCGATACCCGCCGAACTGTCGCGGACCCACAAACCTGCTTTCCATCGATTTTCATTGACGGATTTTGCCGGTACAAATTTGACATCAAAGGACATATTGTCCCGTCTGATATGAAAGGTCAAGGGCTTTCCATCGGATTTTTCCACCAGCGATGCCACCTGCTCGTTGGTCGTGACGGTTTCCCCATTGATGGATTCGATAACATCGCCTATTTTCATTCCCGCCGATTTTGCAGGATTATAGGAGCCGGTGGACGTATCCACTGCCGACATCCCCACCACCAGCACGCCGTCCGTAAACATCTTGATGCCGAAAGGCATGCCGCAAGGAACCACGCACGGCAAGTCAACCACCTTTACAGCGACTTCTTTAACCGGAAACAAGCCGAACAGTTTGAGCGATGCCGTGTAACTGCTCCCCGCCGAGAGTGACGCCGCGCTGACGGATTTTCCCTCCGCTGTTTTTTGATTGCCGACCGCGACAGCGCCGGAAAGGGAGAGAGACGTTCCCTCTACCACACTGAATTGCTCCGGCATGGAGCCGGATAAAAAGGCTACTGCCCCTAAAATCAGGCCGCACGCCAACGTCAGACAGCCGCACAGCCA
>CAKTXU010000199.1 GCA_934630995.1 uncultured Eubacteriales bacterium | reverse complement strand
AGGTGGTATTCACTCTGGCCGCCCCCGATCCCCACGCGGCCGCCTGCCTTACCTTCCCCGTGCTCAAATCGGGGACCGCGGACAATCCCGTGGGCGGCGGCCGGTATATGCCCGCGGAGGGGCCCGTCCGGCTGGTGCACAATCCCCATGCCGGCGCAGTGAGCCTGGAGCCCCTGTATCTCCGGGAACAGACCACCGCCGAAACCATCCGGCAGGGGCTGGAAGCGGGCACCATTCAGTATTTCTTCGACGATTTGTCGGACGGCGACATCCCCCGCCTGTCCTGCGCGAGCGTCAGCATCCCGATGAATAACCTGGTTTTCCTCGGCGTCAACGCCGTGAAACAACGCGATCTCGAAAACGCCCTGGTCCGGCAGGCCCTGGCCGCCGCCCTGGATCGCACCGCTCTGGCGGAAACCGCCTTTGCCGGACGGGCGCAGGCTGCGCTGACCCCTTTCCACCCCGCTTGGGGCCCCGCTGTCGAATTAAAGGGATTCAGCGCAGGCGAAAATCTCGCCGTAGCGGTTGCACAATTGGAACAAGCAGGGTATAATACTAGGAGTAACGACGGCGTTTCAGGGGGGAAGGAGCTGTCCCTGACCCTTCTGTACGTGGGCGGAAACAGCTTCCGGGAGGAGCTGGCCGCCCTGATAAAGCAGCAGCTGGAAAAAACGGGCTTGGCTCTGACCCTGGAAAAGGTGGAGGCGGATGCATACCGCAGCCGCCTCCAGCGGGGAGATTTCGAGCTGTATCTCGGGGAAATCCGCCTGTCGGCGAATATGAGTCTCCGTCCCCTGCTGACCGAGGGCGGCGCCGCCGCCTACGGCGTGCGGACAGACGGAGCGGGCGCCGCCGCCTATAGCCGGTATCTCGCCGGCGAGCTGACGCTGGAGGGCTTCTGTGAGGCCTTTACGGGCGACGCGCCCTTTATCCCGCTGTGCTGGCGCAAGGGCGTCGCCGCCTACGACCGCAATCTCAGCGGCGTGGCCCCTATCGCCTTCAACCCCTATTATGGTATCGAGAGCTGGGTTCTGCCATCCTCCTGAATACAACCAGTCAACGCATTGAAAGGGTGTGTAAGCCATATGATCCGCATTGAAAATCATTTGGGCACCATTGAAATTTCCCAGGAATATTTCACCTATCTGATTGGCAACGCCGCCTCCTCCTGCTATGGAGTGGCGGGCATGGTAAAAAGCGGCACCAAGCAGGGGCTCCGCTCCGTATTCTCCAAACGCTCCTACGCCGACGAAGGAATCCGGGTGCGCAGCGAAAACGATAAGCTGATTGTGGATCTGCACATTTCCGTCATCTACGGAATGAACATATCCGCCATCGCCAAAAGCATTGTCAACAAGGTCCGGTACACGGTGGAGGAAGCCACCGGCCTGTCGGTCAAGAAGGTCAATGTTTTTGTCGACGGAATGAAATCCGAATAACCGGTGTGACCCGTCCGGAGGCGTCGCGCCGGGACGGCCCACCCGCAAGGGAGTGCTAGTGAAGTGATAGAGGTAATAAAAGGAAGCCTGCTGAGGGACGCGATGATTTCCGCATCCGCCTGTCTCTCCGCCCAAAAGCAATCGGTGGATGAGCTGAATATATTCCCGGTGCCCGACGGGGACACCGGCACCAATATGTCCATGACCCTGTCGGCCGCCGCCCGGGAACTGGCCCGGCTGAAATCCCCCTCCGTCAGCGAGACCGCCGACGTCGCCTCCGCCGCCCTTCTGCGGGGCGCGCGGGGAAATTCCGGGGTCATCCTGTCCCTGCTCTTCCGCGGCTTTTCCAGGGGCCTCAAGGGCAAGGAAACCGCCAGCGGCGCCGACCTGGCGTCTGCCCTTAGCCTGGGCGTGGAGGCGGCCTATAAGGCCGTGATGAAGCCTACGGAGGGCACCATCCTCACCGTAGCGAGAGAGGCGGCCGAGAAGGGCCGGGAGGCCGCCGCGGCCAATCCGGACGCGGAAAGCGTCTGGCGGGTTGTCTGCGACGAGGCCGAGGCCTCCCTGCAGCGCACCCCCGAGCTTCTGCCGGTTTTGAAAAAGGCCGGCGTGGTGGATGCCGGCGGGCAGGGCTTCTGTATCGTCATTCGGGAAATGCAGCGTGTATTTGAAGGCGGCTCCATGATGACCGGCGAGACGGGCGCGGCTTCCGCGGCCCCTCAAAAGTCCGTCAGCGCAGCCGGGTCCTTTGAGACCGAAATCGCCTTTACATACTGCACCGAGTTTATCGTTGCACGTGATAAAGGCAATACCCGCGAACCCCTGCGGCTGCGGGCTTATCTGGAAAGCATCGGCGACTGCGTCGTCGTCGTGGACGACGAGGATATCATCAAGGTCCACGTCCATACCAACGATCCCGGCAAGGCCCTGTCGGAGGGCGTGCAATACGGCCAGTTCGAAACCGTCAAGGTGGAGAATATGCGCATCCAGCACGCCAACGCCGGCTGGGTGGAGGAATCCTCCCCCGAGGCGGCGGCGGATCCCCTGCCCCTGCCCAGGGCGGAGCCGGAGAAGGAATACGGCTTCGTGGCCGTGGCCGCCGGTGAGGGGCTCAAGGCCCTCTTCAGCGATCTTGGCTGCGATCAGGTGGTATCCGGCGGGCAGACCATGAACCCCTCCACCGACGACATCCTCAACGCCATCGAGGCCACTCCCGCCAAGGTGGTCTACGTCCTCCCCAACAACAAGAACATCATTCTTGCCGCCGAGCAGGCCGTGCCTCTGGCCGACCGGACGGTGCACGTGCTGTCCACCCGGACCATCCCCCAGGGTATTTCCGCCATGCTGAGCTTCGACACGGAGGCGTCGGTGGAGGACAATCTCATCGATATGATGCGCGCCGCCGACAATGTCTCCACCGGACAGGTCACCTTTGCCGCACGGGACAGCGACTTTGAGAATAAGTCCATCAAGGAAGGCGACATCCTGGCCCTGGAAAACGGCAAGCTCATCTTCACCGGCAGCGATATCCGCCACGCGGCGGTCAAGCTCTCTAAGAGCCTCGTCAATTCCCGTAGAATCGCGGGCCGGGAAATCAATTTCATCACCTTAATTTACGGTGAAAATATGACCGAGGAGGATGCGGAAAGCGTCCGCGACGGCATCCGCGCCAAGGTGGGCGACAGTGTGGATATCACCCTGGTGAACGGCGGCCAACCGGTTTATTACTATATCATTTCCATCGAATAAGCTGGAGAACCTACGGCTACCCTCCCGCTCATGGGACGGCCAGGGGCCTACCGCATCCGGATTTGCGCGGTGCCGCCCCAAGGGAACGGTCAGGCTGCCTGCCCGTTCCCTTTTTTGTCGGTTCACATATTCCCCACCGGGCCTTCGTCGGCCCCGGCGGCTGAAAGGCGGTTTCATTGCATGGCAAATGCGGCTAGGCCCCATGTCCGGAAAATCCGGCCCTCCCGCCAGGAAGGGAACCCCACCTCCTTTGCCCACGGACTGAATTTTTATAAGCTGGTTTGGATATTCCTGATCGGCTGTGTCATCGGCTTTTGCGTTGAGATGGTCTGGTGTTACATACAGCACGGTTATTTTGAAAGCCGCAAGGGCCTGCTTTACGGCCCCTTCAGCCCGGTTTACGGCTTCGGAGGCATCGTGCTGACCCTGTCGCTCTACAAGTTCCGCAACTGGAACGGCCTGCTGGTGTTCGGCATCAGCGCGGTCATCGGCGCCGCCTTCGAATACGTCTGCTCCCTCTTTCAGGAGCTGGCCTTCGGCACCGTGTCCTGGGAATACAGCAACACCCCGCTGAATCTGGGAGGCCGCACCAATCTCCAGTATGCGGTTTTCTGGGGATTGCTGGGCATGATTTTTATCAAAAGCACCTATCCCTTCCTCAGCAACCTGATTGAAAAGCTGCCCAACACCCTGGGCAAATGGATCACCTGGATATTTGTGGTATTCATGATACTGAATATGCTGCTGTCCGCCGTGGCGGTGCGGCGCTGGACCAACCGCCGCTTGGGCGCGCCTCCGAGCAACGCCGTCAGCCAGCTGCTGGATACCCTGTATCCCGACGAATTCATGGAAAAGATCTACCCGAACATGCAGATAGCCGATTAGGACAAGCCACAGAGGACATGGCAAAAGGATACGGGCCGCTTATCGTGGCCCGTATTTTATTGTCTATGTGCCGCCTTTCCGCGCGAGAGCAGCTTTAATCAGCCTTGTGTCTTTTACCCGCTAAAATCGCTCTATGGCACTGGATGCAGCATCCGCTGTTCCTCCACCACAAAGGTTGTCCAGCAGAAACCGCGCGCCCAGCAGACGCCAAAGCCGCTTCCGCTCCCCATCGGACAGAACCCCGTTCAACTTCGTTTCATTTTCGTTCAGGACCTCCAGCGCTGTGTCGCAGGAGGAATACGGGCTGAAGCGGCGTTCGCTGGGACACAGATTTCCATCAGACAATTCCTTTAGAATATTTCATAGACTATGCTCCTATCTTTTGGATGACCGCCGTGGCTTGAAACAGCGCAAAAGCCCGCCGGCGGAAATTCGCCGGCGGGCTTTACTTTTTGATAGCTCTTACTTTATCAGGCTGCTGCCGTCCATTTCGGCGGGCTTAGGC
>CAKTXU010000198.1 GCA_934630995.1 uncultured Eubacteriales bacterium | reverse complement strand
TACATACGGTTTTCCGCACACCGCTGAGAGCGGCCATGTGTTTGTCCTCTACCGCCCGGTCAGCAGGGCGATGGTTTCCGTCCGTGTCCTGGCATCCGCCTTCATCCGTCCCCGCAGGGCGGAGGTTTGGGTTTTCGCGCCCGCGGCGCGGACTCCCCGCATGGTCATGCAGAGATGCTCCGCCTCGATGATGACCGCCACCCCCTGGGGCTCCAGCTCCTTTTCCAGGAAATCGGCCAATTGCGCGGTCAGCCTTTCCTGCAGCTGAGGACGGCGGGCAAAGGAATTGACCAGGCGGGCGAGCTTTGACAGGCCGATGACCCTGCCGTCCTTGGGAATATACGCGATGTGTGCCACCCCGACAAAGGGCAGCAGGTGGTGTTCACACATGGAATACAGCGGAATATCCCTCACCGTCACCAGCTCGTCGTGTTGATTCTCATTGAAAATTTTCACGTGCCTGCCGGGGTCCTCCTCCAGTCCGGAAAAAATTTCTCCATACATATCGGCGACCCGGCGGGGGGTTTCCACCAGGCCCTCCCGATCGGGATCCTCCCCGATGGCCAGCAGGATCTCCCTGACGGCTGCTTCAATCCTCTTCTTATCCATGACAGACACCTGTCCTTTCCCCAATGCGCTTTCTCTTTTCGACAATATGTGTTAAAATATGGTAGAGGTATCCGGCGGCGTTCCGGATTTTCCGCCAGGCGGCTAACCCGCCAACGCCTTCCAGAGGGCGGTTCCCAGCCAATAAACGGCAAAGGCCGCCGGCTGGTGAAGCAGATAGATCACCAAGGTATGCTTCCCCGCCCAGGAGAAGAAGGGCACCCGGCTGGTATACATCCACGCCGGGAAGCGCTCCTGTTCCGCCAGCTTGCCAATAAAAGCCCCCATCAGAAAACAGAATATCCAGGGCAGGATGGGAAAATAATCCTGTCCGTAGCCGATGCCCAGCCCCAGCTCATACAGCCAGGTGCACTCCTGAACCGCCCGCGGGGTATACCACTGGAAAAAGCCCGGAATGCCGAAATAGCCGCCGTCCTCCACTGGCAGGTGCCAGGTCAGGATAAGCAGCGCCAGGCACACCAGGACGCCCGGCAGGACGGGAATCTTATCGAGCAGGGGGCGGCAAAGGGCGAACAGCAGAATGGCCGCGGCCAGGAAGTGCAGTATACCGAAGCGGATCATCTGTTCCGGCATGACCAGCCACAGGGTCAGGGAAATCAGCAGCGCGCAGACGCCAACCCCGATCCCCCGCCTCCAGTTGTTGTGGGACAGGTGGCAGGAAATTCCGCAAATAAGGATGAAAATGCCGGAAAAGAAGCTCTCCACCGGCTTGAAAAACATAAACACCGCCCGGCCAGATCGAACAACCATCCCCCTATATAAAAGGAATGAAAAAGCACCATTAACAAGATATCCAGACCCCGTATCTCATCGATAAAATGGATACGCCGGCGCGCAGGGGGATTCGTCGGTTCCATTCCTTAAAAATATACCTCCCTTGGACTCTTTTAACGCCGCGGGAATAGGAGCGGCGCAGGCGCAAACAATAAAGCACCGACCCCTATCATAGCATGAATTTTCGCGCAGTACAACCGGACCGGCGGATTTCCGTAAAATTCCGGTCCCGCACAGGAGGCGGCCTATGAAGACAATCAAAAAACTTATCGGGCTTCTGTTCCACCGGGTGGTATTGGTGGGTCTTGCCATCGCGGTTCAGCTGGCGCTGCTGATATTGATGATGGTAAAATTCCAGGAGTATTTCGTTTATTTCTATGCCTTCTGTACGGTGCTCAGTTTGGCCGTTGTGCTGTTGATTGTCAACGGCCGGAGCAATCCCGGCTATAAAATCGCCTGGATCATCCCCGTGCTTCTGGTTCCCGTCTTCGGCGGCCTGTTCTATCTGATTTTCGGCGGAAAACGGCTGCGCGCCTCCACCAAAAGGAAGATGCGTCGGGTGGAGCGGGAGATGCGGGCCTCCCTGCCCGCCAGAGCCGACACCATCGCGGAAATCCGGCAGGAAAACGAAGAGGCGGCCAATCAGGCCCGGTATATCCAGGACTATGCCTACTGCCCCGTTTACAGCAACACCTTTACCGAGTATCTCCCCCTGGGTGAGGTGAAATTCGCCCGGATGCAGGAGGAACTGAAAAAAGCGCGGCATTACATTTTTTTGGAATATTTCATCGTGCAGAGCGGCGTCATGTGGGACACCATCCTCGAAATCCTGGTGCAGAAGGTGACGGAAGGGGTGGAGGTGCGGATGATCTACGACGATATGGGGTGCATCATGACGCTCCCCGCCCATTACGACCGCCGCCTGGAGGAGCTGGGAATCCGCTGCTGCGTTTTCAATCCCTTCATCCCGGTGCTGTCCTCCCGGCTCAACAACCGGGATCACCGTAAAATCTGCGTCATCGACGGGCATACCGGCTTTACCGGCGGCATCAATCTGGCCGACGAATACATCAACGCCTATGAAAAGCACGGCCACTGGAAGGATTCCGCCCTCCTTCTCAAGGGGGAGGCGGTATGGAATCTGACGGTTATGTTTTTATCCATGTGGGATTATATCAAGGGAATCGACGAGGACGTCGCCCTCTATCGCCCGACGGTGCACCAGCCTATGCCACAGGAGCCAAACGGCTTTGTCCAGCCCTATGCCGACAGCCCCCTGGACGACGAAACCGTGGGGGATATCGTCTATTTCAATCTCATCAACAAAGCTAGGCGGTATATGTATATCACCACGCCCTACCTCATTCCGGACAACGAGATGGTGACCGCCCTGAGCGTGGCGGCCAAATCGGGGGTGGACGTGCGGATCATCACCCCCCACGTCCCGGACAAATGGTATGTCCATGCCGTCACTCGGGCCTATTATGAAATCCTGCTGGAAGCGGGCGTGCGGATTTATGAGTACACCCCCGGCTTCATCCACGCCAAAAATTTCGTGGCAGACGATCTATACGCCACCGTCGGCACCGTCAACCTCGATTACCGCAGCCTGTATCTGCATTTTGAGTGCGGCGTATGGCTGTTCAAAACCGACAGCGTCGCCCAGGTCAAGGCGGATTTTCTCTCCACCCTGGAGGTCTGCCAGGAGGTCACACTGGAGGACTGCCGCGGCGTCAAATGGTACCGGAAGCTTGGCCGTGCGGTCCTGCGGGTCTTCGCTCCCTTGATGTAAAAGCCGTCCTAACGGCAGTCTGCCTTCTTATTATTTCCTATTATAATATAATGCTTGCTGAATAAAACTGCTTGTGAACAACTGAAGGGGGTTCGAGATGACGCACATCTCGAACCCCCTTCTTTACGTGAATGGTATGTGGATTCCTTGTGTGTCAGGACTTAAAGTCCTCCTCCATAGTCCTGCGGCCTACAGAAACGGCTACGCCTGCTTTTTCCGCTTACCGGGGCGCACCGCCGCCAGGAGCCCGCCGCCGGTTGCGGCCAGCAGGACTGCAGCCACGGGGAAGAACACGCCGGTCCCAGGGTTGACCGGCTTCGGATTATCCGGATCGACGCCGCCGGTGATTTTCAGGTTGGCGAACGCGCCTTTTTCCAGGATGACGCCGGTGGCGCCCTTCTCATAGGTTTCCTTGGCGGCATCCAGGGTCCCCAGGGTGGGCTCGGAGAGTTCATAGGTCAGGGTTTGGCTGACCACATCGGTCCCCTTTTGGCGCAGGGTGACGGTCATGGTGCCGCCCTTGAGGGAGGCGGTCAGAAGGAAGCCGTTTTTCGCGCCGTCCGCGATGGAGCCGTCCCCCTCGCTGACAAACCGATCTCCTTCCAGCTCCTTCGCCTTCATATAGCCCAGCCAGTTGAGGTTTCCGTCCGCCAGCTTTCCGTACTTATACACAGCGATATCGATCCGCTTCGGGTTCTCCTTGAAGCTCTCCACATAAATGGCGTAGCCCTTCATGGTCCCGCCCCATTGGGAGACTTCCGACGCGCGCAGCAGCAGGCCGCCTTTCAAATCCCCCTCCGCGTTTTTATACAGCTCCACGCTGACCGTCTGATCGGAGAGGCTGGCGTGCCGGACGAGCGCTTTCTTTAAGCCCTTGCCGTCCGCCGTGAAGAGTCCGTCCTTCTCATACAGATTGCGGCCGTCCTCGGTGTAATAATAGAAATCCTCCGTCTTGCTGAAGGTGCCGTTGGAGGCGGCCTTCAGCTCCGCGACACGCACGCCGGTGATTTTGTTATCGATGCGGGTTTCTCCGATATCGGCGGCGGAAATGCCGATACCGCCCTTTTCATAGTATAGCTTCTCCGTATCCCCTTCGGGAGCCGTTTTCAGACTGGCCGACAGAGTGCCGCTTATCCGGGTGGGATCATCCCGCCGGTAGGCGAAGGCCCGGATCCGGTCGTCCAGGACGTCCACGGTGAAAACCAGCTCCTGGCCGGCGGCCTTCCCCAGCCCCGCCAGGACGGCGCCGCCGCCCTCGTCCACAAAACGGGCCACCTGGCCCAGCCACACCATCTTACCCTCGGCGTTGCGGCTGAACTTATGCACCACGATGTCCAGCCGTGCCTCATTGTCCGCGGTGTATACCCGTTCAAGCCCACAGGTGTAGCCCACCAGATCATCCTG
>CAKTXU010000197.1 GCA_934630995.1 uncultured Eubacteriales bacterium | reverse complement strand
GTAAGGACTGGTCTTCTCCGCATCCAGCCAAACCGCGCCCTTCTCAGTCTTGCCCATTTTTTTGCCTTCGGAGGTGGTCAGCAGCGCAAAGGTCATGCCGAAAACCTCTTTATCCGCCTTCCGGCGGCAGAGCTCCACACCGCCCAGAATATTCGCCCATTGGTCGTCGCCGCCCAGTTCCATAGTACAGCCGTATTTCTCATTGAGGTAAAAGAAATCATAGCTCTGCATCAGCATATAGTTGAATTCAAGGAAAGAAAGCCCACGCTCCATCCGGGTCTTGAAGCACTCGAAGGTGAGCATCCGGTTGACGGTGAAGTGGACCCCCACCTCCCGCAGAAAATCGATATAGTTGAGTTCCAACAGCCAGTCGGCGTTGTTGACCATGCGCGCCATTCCCTCGGAGAAATCCACGAACCGGGACATCTGCTTTTTAAAGCAGTCCACGTGATGCTGAATGGTTTCCGGGGTCATCATTTTGCGCATATCGGTTTTGCCGGTGGGATCCCCCACCATGCCGGTTCCGCCTCCCAGCAGGGCGATGGGATGATGCCCCGCCCGCTGCATGTGCGCCATGACCATCAGCTGAACGAAGTGGCCCACGTGCAGGCTGTCCGCCGTGGGATCGAAGCCAATGTAGAAGGTAACCGGTTTTCCCCCCAACAACTCCCGTATTTTCTCCTCATTGGTGGTCTGGGCAATCATGCCCCGAGCCTTCAGCTCATCGAAAACGTTTCTCTGTGCCATGCTGTTTTCCTCCATTCATTGATGAGGCAGAAGGGCAACAAAAAACGCCCCCTGCCAATCTGCAGAGGGCGGATAATCCGCGGTACCACCTCATTCACCATCCCCTCGCGGGAACGGCCTCAGCGGGCGTCAAGCAACGCCACAGCGCGGTAACGGGCGCACACGGCTTCCCTACTGGGCGCAACAGCGCGGGTTCAGGTCGCGGCTCAGGAAGGTATTTCCCCCGTACGGCACGCCGTTTTCCACCAACCAACGGCTCTCTGTGCTGCGCGCTGCGGAGTACTTGTTTCCATCATCGCCTTTGTCAGGTATTAAAGCACACTTTTCGGGGAATGTCAAGCGGGGATTCCAGCAAACATTATTTCGCTGTCAGCGAGATGCGGGTCGTGCAATTGCTGCGGTTGCGCATATAGACATACATCTGACCGTCTATCTCCAGAAAGCAGGGACCGTCGAAGCCGAAGCCAGACATGGACTGCTTGAGGATCGGCGCCATTGTCTCCCAGGTCATAAAATCCTTTGAGCGGGCAAAGGTGTGGGTCCAATAGGCTTTTCCATAATCGTCCTTCACGCTGTCGGTGCTGATTTCATACACCATATAAAAATATCCGTCCGCGCTGTTGTAGACGATATCCCGCCGGCCGGTGGTACCGCTGTCCGGCGCGGACGAATCATCGGAGGTGGGGATAACCGGCGTTTGTACCATGGTCAGCTTACCCAAAGCCAGCTCCTTTCCATAGGCCAGGCCGATCTGACAATCCCGTTTATCCTTCCCATAGCCGTGAAAGGTCAAATACCATGTGTCTCCCACCTTATATAAATCCGGGGTACCGATGTTGTAGCTTTGCCAGGGCAGGCTCGTATCCTTTTTCAGTATTACGCCATGCTTGGTGAAATGAACGCCATCGGTGGAGGTAGCCAGCGCAATGTCGGCGCCACCGTTTTGGGGAGTGGATTCGTACACCACATATACGGTGCCGCCGTCGTTCCAGGCGCCTGCAAAACTGGCCATACGGGCATCATAGCTTTCGGGTCCGGCGACAATGGCCGTATCCGTTACCTTCGTAAAGGACACGCCGTCGTCGGAGGTAGCCAGTCCGATGCAGGGACGGCCCTCATATCTCGCGGGATAGCTGATATAATACGCATAGATTTTCCCGTTCAGCCATATCATATCCGGGAAATGCATGGCAAACGCCGCTCCGACGGAAGAATCGGCGATTTTCTCCGTCACTGTACCTTCAAAAAGACCGGACAACTGCTGTGCCTTTGTCAGCCGCCCGGTCGGCATCGTCGCAGATGACGCCGGCGCCGTGGTGGAGGCGGCCGCGCTTGTGCCGGACAGCTCGGATTGCGGACCGGTTTTTTCCGCGCAGCCGGTCAGCGCCACCAGCAGGCAGACGGCCACGAAGCTCGAACGAAGCTCAGACATATGTCTCAAATCCTTCCATTTTTTTACAATTGATTGCGTCAGCCCGGTCAAGATAGTATAAATAATACAATTATATATCAACGCATTGGAAATATGTGGTTAATAGTATATTGTTTTTGGCATGATGTCAAGTGAATATGAAAAATTTGTCATAAATCGGCGATATACGCGATTTTATATGCATACAATTTTATCGGAGTTTCAATACAATACAAAGAGAAGGCTCGCCGCGCAGGCAAAACTCCGCACAGACGTCAAGCCTCAGGGGCAGGAGTCGTCTTCCGAGGCACCCCTACCGTTCCTGAACGCTTGAAATCAGCCCACAAGAAGCAAAACCGAGGCAGAGCGGAACGCTTTGCCTCGGTTTTGCTCAGTCTATACGGCCGGCTGTGCTGCAGACTATATTTTTAAATACAATCCGTTTTGAGCCGCCGCGGGTTAAGGGCTCACCTTTTCCAGCATCTCCCGGGCGGCGTCCCGGGCGGCAGCCGTCGGCTCCCCGCCGACGATACGGGCCAGCTCCTCGATCCGAGGTCCGGCGGCCAGCGGCGTCACCCCGGTATAGGTGCGGCCATCCCGCACCTCCTTGGCAATGAGCAGATGCTGGTGGCCCTGGGCGGCGATTTGCGCCAGATGGGTCACGCAGAGCACCTGGCGGTGAGCGGCTATCTGCCGGAGCTTGATCCCCACCTTCCAGGCCGCACGTCCGCTGATACCGGTGTCGATTTCGTCAAACACCAACGTATCGATATCGTCCACCTGCGCCAGCACCGCCTTGATGGCCAGCATGATCCGGGAAAGCTCACCGCCGGAGGCGATTTTGGCGATGGGCTTGGGCGGCTCCCCCGCGTTGGCGGCGATTAAAAACTCCACCCGGTCCGCCCCGCCGGAGGACAGGGGCGCCGGTTCGACGGACACCTCCAGCGTCACCCCCGGCATGTCCAGGAAGCGGAGTTCCTCCGTCACCTGGGCGCAAAAGGCGGCGGCAGCCCCGCGGCGGGCAGCCGTCAGCTCCGCCGCCCGCGCCTCCGCCTCCGCCCGGGCGGACTCCAGCTCCTTTTTCAGCCGGGATGCCCGTTCGTCGGACAGCTCGATGGTTTCCAGCTCAGCGCGGGCCTCCTCCAGAAAGCGCAGAACCTCCGGGATCGAGGCACCGTATTTGGATTCCAGCCGCCGGATGCGCTCCAGACGGTTTTCAGTCTCGTCCAGCTCAGCGGGATCGAACTCCAGCCGGGCGGTATATTCCCGCAGCTCCGCCGCGCACTCCTCCAGCTCGTACAAAGCCGTTTCCACCCGGCGGGACAGCTCCGCCGCGCCCTCCATATACCGGCCTGCCTCACCCAGCGCGGCCGAAGCCTGGGAAATGCCGGACAGGGCCCCGTCGCTCTCCTCGTCGCCGGAAAGAGCTGCTTTGGCCCGCAGCAGCCCTCCGGCTATCTTCTCCGCGTTGCGGAAAAGCTCCCGCTGGGCCAGCAGGGTTTCTTCCTCCCCGTCCGTCAGCTCCGCAGCCTCGATCTCCTCGATCTGATACCGGAGCATATCCAGACGGCGGGCCTTCATCCCTTCGTCCATATCCGTTTTATCCAGCTCCGCCCGAAGCGCGCAAAGCCGCCGGTAAGCCTGCCTGTACGCCTCCAAAAGAGGCAGCAGGCCCCCCAGCCTGTCCAGGTATTCCACATGGCGCTCCGGGGAAAGAAGCGCCTGATTCTCATGCTGGCCGTGAATATTCACCAGCAGCCGCCCCACACTGCGAAGCACCGCCGCGGTGGCAAGCTCCCCGTTTATCCGGCACACACCCTTGCCGTCGGCGGAAATCCGGCGGCTGAGAAGAAGCATGCCGTCCTCATCGGGGGGATATCCCAGCGCCGTCAGCGCCTCCGCCACCGAGGACGACACATCGGAAAAAAGCGCCGTTACCGACGCGGAATCACAGCCGGTGCGGATGCTTTCCCGGCTGACCCGTTCCCCCAGCGCGGCGTTGAGGGAATCGATGATGATGGATTTGCCCGCGCCGGTTTCGCCGGTCAGCACGTTAAAGCCGGAGGCAAAGGGGATTCCGGCCTTTTCGATCACGGCGATGTTCTCAATTTGCAGACTGACGAGCATAGCTATGGGCATTCCTTTCATGCGGGATTTGGGGAATGGCTCCGGACAACCTCTCCGCCCCCATAGCTCTTCCCCCGGCTGAAAAATGGTTTCAACCGTATTCCACCCGCCGGATTACAGATTTTTCAGCAGCTTTTTCAGCTCGGTGACCAGATCGATGGCCTTATTTTCATCCTTGGTGATGCAAATAAAGGTGTCCTCCCCCGCCAGGGTTCCCACCACATTGCCCCATTGAAGGGAATCCATGGCCGCGCAGGCGGCCTGGGCCATACCGGGCAGGCATTTGACCACCACGATATTCCCGGCAAAGTCGATATGCAGCAC
>CAKTXU010000196.1 GCA_934630995.1 uncultured Eubacteriales bacterium | reverse complement strand
CTGCCTGTTCACTCAATCGCCCCCTCAATTATCCCATTATGTCATGAGCGTCCATCCCAAACAATATACCGGAATCACAAATACGCGGTATTAACTTTGTATGCTCTGTACATAGAAAGAACCGTCTGCCTGTGCGATGATCAAAGCACCAAAAACAAGGAGGGGCCTATTATGTCCAAGAAAATTCGTGTCGGCGTTTTCGGTGCCTATCGAGGCAAATGTATGATCGATGTTCTCGCCCATCATCCGGACGCACAGCTCGTCGCGGTCTGCGACAAATATCGTCCGTTGCTCGACGAGGTGTATCGGCTCGCCCAGGAGGTGGGAACCTCCGTCGCGCTGTATGAGGATTTCGAGTCCTTCTTTCAGCATGACATGGACGCCGTGGTGTTGGCCAATTACGCCAATGAGCACGCGCCCTACGCCGTCCGGCTTCTGCGCTCCGGCCGCCATGTGCTCAGCGAAGTGCTGCCCTGCGAAACAATGGCCCAGGCGGTCGCCTTGGCCGAGGCGGTGGAGGAGAGCGGCAAGGTCTATGCCTATGCGGAAAACTACTGCTATATGGATCACGCCTTTGAGATGTGGCGGCGGTATGAGCGGGGTGACATCGGAGAGGTGACCTATGCGGAGGGAGAATATATTCACGACTGCTCCAGCATCTGGCCCCATATCACCTATGGGGATCCCAATCACTGGCGTAATCTCGTCTCTCCCACCTTTTACTGTACCCACAGCATCGGCCCCATGCTGACCATCACCGGCCGCCGTCCCGTACGGGTTGTCGGCTTCGACACCCCGCCGGATCCGCGTATGCTCGCCCTCGGCAGCCGCAACGGCATGCCCGGGGCGGTGGAGATGCTCATCCTCGACAATGGCGCCGTGGCCAAAAGCGTCCACGGATGCCTGAAGCGGGAACCCGGCAGCGCCAACTATGAGGTTTACGGCACCAAGGGGATGATGGAAACCGAGCGGTTCGACGAAACCCGCCTGAACGTATACATCGAAGGGGCTACGCTCTGCCACGGCGAACGGGAAAACTACGCGCCGGAAAAGGTGATTGCCGGGGAGCTCGCCGCCCAAACCCATACCCACGGCGGCAGTGATTTTTACGCAACACATTTCTTCATTGAAAAAATTCTCGGTCGTCCGGATGGCATGAAGTACAGCATTGATGTTTACCGGGCGCTGGACATGGGCATCTGCGGTATCTTGGCCTATCGCTCCATCCTCAACGGAAACGTCCCTATGGAGGTCCCGGATTTCCGTGATCCCGCGGCGAGAGAGCCCTACCGCAACGACAACGCCTGTACCAACCCGGCCGTCGCCTCGGGAGACGAGCTGCTTCCCTTCTCCTCCCGCGGGGAACTGACCATCCCGTCCGATGCCTACGAGAAGGTCCGCGCACTCTGGCAGGCGGGGAAATGTGCGGAATAGGCATACGGCAAAGGACCGGCTACGAGAGCTTGCTGCGCGGAGCGGGGAAGCTTCTTTTTGAGGGAAGGCGCCTTACCGACAATTTGAGGCCCGGCAGCGGTTTCCCGCTGCCGGGCCTCACCATTTACAGCGTCTAAACCGCCGGTTCCTCCGGCTGAGCGTTGCCGTGCTCCTCACAGGCGCTCATAATGGTTTCAATGACGCCGACGGGACAGACCTCCCGGCACTTCCCGCAGAGAATGCACTTATCCACGTCGATAAAAGCGGTATCGTCCTCCACCGTGATGGCCTCGGTGGGACAGACCTTGGCGCACTTACGGCAGCCGATGCAGCCGTTGGTGCACACCTGGCGGGTCCGCACCCCCTTGTCATGGTTTTTACAGGCCACATGGATGTATTTATCCATGGGATACAGGGCAATCAGCCCCTTGGGACAGGCCTTGACGCACAAGCCGCAGCCGGCGCACTTTTTCGGCAGTACCTTCGCTACCCCGTTTTCCACCTTGATGGCGTCGTAAGGGCAGGCCTTGCCGCAGTCGCCGTAGGCGAGGCAGCCATAAGCGCAGCTGGAATTGCCCCCGTAATAGAGGGTAGCCGCGTGGCAGGAGGCCAGACCCTCATAATCCATTTTATCACTGGTAGCGTCGTAGTTGCCCTTGCAGGCGACAAACGCCACCTTTTCCTCCACATCCTGGAAGGGGATGCCCATGGCCTCGCTGAGGCGCCGCGCCCCCTGATCTCCGCCCGGAACACAGCGGTTGATGGCCGCCCCGTCTTTGACAATGGCCTTGGCATACTGATCACAGCCCGCATACCCGCAGACGCCGCAGTTGACGCCCGGCAGGATGGCGCGGACCTCCTCCAGCTTCTGATCGGTGGGTACCCGCATGAAATAGGAGGCCAGAGCCAGCATGACACCGGCCAGCAGGCCGATGCCCGTCAGCACCAGGACGGGCAGCAGAATTTCCCACATTGCTTTTCACACCCTTTCCATGCGATATCAGGCTCCGAAGATGCCGTCGATGACCCCGCCGAAGCCCAGGAAGGAGAGAGCCACCACCGACGCCGATATCAGGGTGATGGGCAGACCCTGGAAGGCCTTGGGGATATGGTTCCCCGCGATGCGCTGCCGCACTCCGGAAAAGAGCACCATGGCCAGCATGAAGCCAAGCCCCGCTCCCAGGGCGTTGACCAGAGCGTGCAGATAATCCAGCTCGTCCTGGATGTTGAGCAGAGTTACCCCCAGGATGGCGCAGTTGGTGGTAATCAGGGGGAGATATACTCCCAAAGTCCGGTGAAGGGCGGGAATATACTTTTTCAGGACAATCTCCACCAGCTGAACAAAGGCCGCGATGACCAGGATGAAGGCGATGGTGTCCAGATATCCCAGGCCGTTGGGGGCCAAAAGATAGGTAAAAACCGGATGCGTCACCGCCGTGGCCATGATCATGACGAAGGTGACCGCGCAGCTCATGCCGAAGGCGGAGCTCAGATTTTTGGATACTCCCAGGAAGGGACAGATACCCATGAACTTCGAAAGCACGAAGTTATCCACGAGAATGGCGCTGAACAGGACGATACAAAGACTTTTTGCCAGTTCCATTGTCAGCCCTCCTCTTCCTTGTTATGGCAGACCGCCGCCGAGGGGCAGGCGGCGCAGCCGAAGGATTTCTGCGGTCGGCGGCCGTTCTTGCGCATCAGGACGCCCACCACCGCGATGAGGATGCCGTAGACGAAGAAGCCGCCGGCCGCTGTGGTGAAAATACCCATGGGCTCGATGAGTCCTGCCGTCACCGTGATCCCCATCCAGGTACCGCTGCCCAGCAGCTCCCGGACGCTGCCGATGATGAACAGGGAGAGGGTGAAGCCCAGCCCCATGCCCAGGCCGTCCACAAAGGAGGCGCGGACAGTGCTTTTGCTGGCGAATACCTCCGCCCGGCCCAGCAGGATACAGTTGACCACAATCAAATCCAGAAAGACTCCCAGCGCCACATACAGCGGCTGAACATAGGCTTCCATCAGCAGCTTGATGATGGTGACGAAGCCCGCGATAACCACAATATAGCAGGGAATGCGGACGGTTTTGGGGATAAGGTTTTTCAGCAGGGAGATGACCACGTTGGAGCCGATAAGCACAAAGGTGGTCGCCAGCCCCATGCCAATGGCATTGCTTGCCATCGTGGTCACGGCCAGAGAGGGACAGGTGCCCAGCAGCAGCACCATGACCGGGTTTTCCTTGATGAGACCGTTAATCAGGATGGACAGGTAGGAAGGCCCGCTCCCCTGCTTCTCTTTTTTCGGCATGTCAGCCCGCCTCCTTTGCCAGCGCCGCGATTTCTAGCGCCACATTGGCCGAATTGGTCACGGCGTTCGACGAGATGGTGGCTCCGGCCAGGGCCGCAATCTCCTGGCCGCCCGGGGTCCCCTTGGTCACGGTCAGAGTACCGCTCTTTCCGATGAATTGGCCCCTGAATTCGTCTCCGGTAATCCGTTCGCCCAAGCCCTTGGTTTCGTTGTGATCGAGTATCGCCACGCCGGCGATTTTGCCTTCAGCGTCGATACCGAACATGATTTTCACCGGCCCGCCGTAACCGTTCAGGGCGGTGGTTACGGTATAGCCCGCGCCGTTGCCGGCCCGGGTGACCTCCTCCACCTTCTTTTCCGCCAGCAGGGCGGCGTCCAGTTCCACAGTCTCGAAGTTTTCTCCGGCGGCCAGCACCACCCGGCGGGACTCATCCGCCTTTTTCCGGGCGTTTTCCGCGATGATGGGCGCGGTGAAATGGTTGGTCGCCGCCAGCAGGCCGGTAACGACAAGACAGATAATCCCCAGCGTCAGCACCGGACGGATCAGGTCTTTTTCCTTGCTCATGCCTTTACCCCCTCCTTATCCTTTGGTCTGGCGCCCAAGGGTCTGGGCGAGGTCGCCTTTTCGATATAGGGCGTCAGAATATTCATCAGCAGGATGGAGAAGGAAACGCCTTCGGTATAGGCGCCGAACAGCCGGATGACAATGGTCAGCGCCCCGCAGCCGCAGCCGAAAATCACCTTGCCCCACTTTGTTGCGGGGGAGGTGGTATAGTCGGTGGCCATGAAGATGGCGCCCAGCAGCAGGCCGCCGTTAAGGACATGGGTCAGCACGAAATCCAGGCTGGTCCACCCCAGAGGCAACATGGAGG
>CAKTXU010000195.1 GCA_934630995.1 uncultured Eubacteriales bacterium | reverse complement strand
CACCCGGTAATTTTTCGATCCGCCTCCTTTTTCTCCATCATACCATCTCCATTTTCCGGTTTCTCCCCGCTTTTCCCCAAAGCTATCCAAAAAATATGGACAGGGGAGGGCGAATCCCCACAAGGAGAAGGTTTTGTACCTGTCCACGCCTGTCGAATCGGCATGAAGTAACAAGAAATCAAGCCGCGCGCCTGGCGGCCATGTTCTCTATTTGATATAGGACAAGGCGGAGGCGCGGCCCGTCGGGCTGCGCCTCCGCCTTATCCTATCAAATTTACTTCAATTTTTCCTGCAGGTCCTTTATGTTGTATTGCAGCGGAAGCCCTAAGTGAAAATTGAGCGCAAGGGAGTCGCCGTCCCGATAGGCACAGCATTCAAAATAATAGGTGATGGCGCCGGTCGTTCCCGGCGCAATCGCGTCTCCCGTATGCTTTACATAAGCATAGCTTTTACCATTCACCACCAGGGAAGTAGAGCCATGCAGTTCAGCGGTGTTGACCGCCAAATCCGAATCGCCGCTGTTCTCTACCTCGAGCGTGACAAGCGTGTACTCTTCATCAAATTCCATTTTTTTGACCAGAACGGTGGCACGTGTATTATGCCCGCTGCCGGCGTTATGGGTTTGGGTCTGCGACGCTCCGGCGAATTCCAGAACCGTATTTGGGGAGGGGGCACCGGCGCTCGTTCCGGTTATTGGGGAATCGATAGCGGTTGAAGACACGGACTCGACAGTTTTTGGCGTGCTGCGGTCAGGGGAGGCATCACGCGCCAGGGTAAATAGGGACAAAGCCACCCAAACGAAAGCGGCAACCAGCAAAAATGTGATGACGGCACTGGGGAGCATTCTCTTTAAGGGGATGGATTTATCCTTGCTGACTATCCTTTTGAAGACAAACATAAACACATTCACGATAATGCCGCTCGCAATGGAAATTACCAGATTCACCCAAGGCTCCAAACCGTCTCACCGCCCTTTCTCTGCGAATAGTTATACCAGATTTATGTAGCGTCGGCAAGCCGCCCAGAGAGAAACCTGCAAAAATATAGAAGAATCCTTATTTTTCCGTCGGACGACATCGCGTTATCGTCCGGCAAAAGGGATAAACCGGTTTATGTCAGGGCCAGCAGGGCCTCCAGATCGTCGTCCCGGGCCTTGTGCTTTTCCTCCAGCCTTTTGAGCAGGCCGGACAGGGTGAACAGCTCCTTCCCCGCCCAGGATTCCCGGAAGCTGTCCCGCAATACGGGATCGTGGAGGATGGCGTAGGCGTCCACGCTGAAATTCATGCCGTAAACCGATATGCTGAGTTCGTTGGTATCCGACAAAAGATCGTCGTCCGAAAACCGCAGGGTTTCCCCGCCGCGGCCGCCCTCCATGTATTTGGAGACGAAAGCGAGGAGGAAGAGGATGAGATCCCCCTGATAGACGATCATATAGTCGGGGATGACCCGCTCTCCGGGATTGTCCACCCAGAAGGTGATGGATTCCACAAAGCGGAAAACAAACGCCTCGAAGCGGTCTTCCCCTTCGCCGGGCTCCACCTCCCGCAGCAGGGGCATGAGGATATTCTTTTCAAAGCGGTCCGGGTTCATGTCGTAGAGCATTTCCCCGGCCATATCGTCCAGCTTGTCCTTGCGGCTTTTCACCAGGAAGCCCGCCGCCTTTTGCTGCTGCTCGTCGGACAGGCTGTCGATGTAAACGGCGGCGAAATATTCCTGGAAGGTGCGGTGGGTGAAGGCGTAGCTGAACCCCTCCAGATACAGCAGGCAGACCGCGCCCACCAAATCACTGATAAAATCGTCGAGGGAAAAGGGCGCCTCCGGAATGCGGGATTGGGAGAGGAAATCCCGCAGCTCCTGATAGGAAAATTCGATGCAGCCCCGCAGGAAGGTGACAAAGGAGAATTTCGCGAAGACCTTCCGGAAATTGTCGTAGGACAGGCCGCTGTGCATCTCCCGGCGGAACCCGGATTTGGTGGCGTCATGCTTCCAGTACAGGGTTTCAAAGGCGTTGTTGTAGAAGAGATGGAGCTTTTCGGGAATATCGGCGTAATTGTCGTAGGTCAGGAGCATGATGCTCAGCAGCAGGGGATTGGAGGCAAAGGAGGCGTACCTCTCATAGAGGGTTTCCCTCAGCTCCCGTGCAAACCGGGCGGTCAACTCCCGGTCGTAGTCCAGCCGCTCCACAAAGCGGAGGGCCTGGGCCTTGGAGAAGGGCTGCACGTTCAGCAGGGTGAACCGCTGGAAGGACAAAAAGGAATCGGTGGGCCGGGAGGACAGCAGGTAGTAGTTGTCGGGATACCGGTCGCACAGCTCGTCCAGCTGGCGGAAAAAGTCCGCCCGCCTGTCGGCGCTGATTTCGTCATACCCGTCCAGCAGGAAGAGGAAGCAACCCGCCCGCAGGGCATAGGTGAAATACTCCGGCTCCAGCCGGAAGCCCAGGCGGTTCAGGGAGGCGTAGAGATCGTCGAACAGGGCGTTTTTCGATCCGCTGAGTTCCTTGAGCTCCACGAAAATCGGAATCGGATCCTCCCGCAGGGTATCCTTGCGCAGGGCACTCATGAAGAAATGCTTGAACAGGGTGGATTTGCCGATGCCGCCCGTGCCCTGGAGGATGAGAAAATGAGACGTCTGCATGACGTTGGCCACGTCTGAGGCGTCGATGCCGCGGCCCCCGCAGGAGAGGGTGTTGCACTCGAAGAAATCGTAGAGATAGCGGGGCTGGGATCGGTAGAGGATGGTTTTGATCCGGCTGTATTTGGCGCAGGCGTTTTTCAGATAGGCTTTGAAGCCGACGCCGAAATCTACCTGCAGCTTTTTCACCTGATCCTTGCCCAGGGATGTGATTTTATTCAGAATTTTGTCTGCGTTTTTTTCCAGAAGCCCGGAAATACAGGCGTCCAGCCTTTCCAGCTCATCCGCCATGGCGGTTCCCTCCCTTGCCCTTTTGTGGCAGTATACCACATTTTTGCCCCGGTTTCCAGTTTCTGTGAAAATTTCCAGCCGGAGGTGCGTAAAAGGGCGGCCGACGGGCCATACTATCGGCGAAACAAAGCCGAAAGGATGATGAACGCATATGGATTTCAAGGGAAGCCGCACCGAGGCCAATCTGATGGCCGCCTTTGCGGGGGAGAGCCAGGCCCGCAACAAATACACCTTTTACGCGTCCCAGGCGCGCAAGGACGGCTATATCCAGATAGCCAAGATTTTTGACGAAACCGCCAGCAATGAAAAGGAGCACGCCGAGCTCTGGTTCAAGGCGCTGCACGACAACAGCATGCCCGGCACCCCGGACAACCTGGCCGACGCCGCCGCAGGCGAGCATTACGAGGCCACCGAAATGTATGTGAATTTCGCCAAGGAGGCCCGGGAAGAGGGCTTCACCCAGATTGCGGCCGTCTTTGAGATGGTGGCGAAAATCGAATCCTCCCATGAACAGCGGTTCAACACGCTGCTGGACAACCTGAACACCGGCAAGGTCTTCAAGCGGGCGCCGGGCACCGTCTGGGTCTGCCTCAACTGCGGGCATATCTATATCGGGGAAACGCCGCCGGCTATCTGCCCGGTGTGCAAGCATCCTCAGGCTTATTTTCAGATGCACGTGGAGGATTATTAAGCCATGGAGACGGGAAAGGGGCGGAAGCCGGGCGGACAGGCGGAAATCAGCCGCCGCCTGCGGGAGGAGAGCCGGACCCTGCAAAGGCAGGGCCGCGGGGAGATCGAATCCGATATCCTGGGCAGCTATACGGGTACGCCGGAGGACGGCGAGGTGCCCGAGCAGGATGCCGACGATTTATAATGTGGCAGAAGGGCGGGATGCAAAAATGCATCCCGCCCCTTTTCCTTTACCCGTACCCGTTACCCGTTTACCCGTTGCGGCGGCTGTAGAGAAATTCGCTGATGGACTTGCTGACGAAAAGAAGGACGGCGGCTGCCAGGTGGTAGGCCGTACTGAGGAGCAGCACGGCCAGGAGCAGAACCGCCCGGCCCGGGAAGTCCCGGAACGCCTCCCCGCCGGATTCCAGAAGCTGCATCAATGTCAAGAAATCCCCCAGTACCGCCAGGCCGGCCATGACCGCGAAAAAGATGCGGACGCCGGCATAGCCCTTATATAACAGCACCAGAAGAACGGCGGTGAGAAGCAGGCCCAGGAAGCCGCTCCCCCCGGGGTTGAGAATAAACCCCAGAACCGTCAGGGCGGCTTCCACCAGCATGATACCGGTGACGAGAATGCCTCCCCGCCGCAACCGCCTGTCCTGATTCTTCTCATAGTCCGCCAGCGCCCGGGCCTTTTCCTCGTCCGTCGCTTTCTCGAAGCGGGCGAAATTCGGCGCGATATCGGCGGGGGGCAGCGCCATCGCGGCGGCGACGGCCTCCAGCCGTCCGGCCAGCTCGTCCACATCCCGGCAGGCGTGGGTTCGCAGGGTGTCCAGCACCCGCAGGACGGCGTCCCCGTCCCGCAGGGCACCGGCCAGCTGCTCCCGCCGGGCGGACACGGTGGAGGGGATGGCGGCGGGATCCCCGGTCATGGCATGTATATCCGCAATGGAGAAGCCCGCCTTCCGCAGCACCGCCACCCGTTCGAGACGCCGCACGTCCTCTTCGGAAAAGTCGGTGTAGACCCGTTCCCCCTTTTCAAAGGAG
>CAKTXU010000194.1 GCA_934630995.1 uncultured Eubacteriales bacterium | reverse complement strand
CGCTGAAATCGCCGGGAACCCTCTGGCCGTTTACCGTGATGGCAAGGCCGTCGCTGCCCTCATAGGCAAACTTAACGGTAAAGGTGGCACCCGCGCCCGCCTCTATCCACAGATATTGATTTTGCGGGACAAATTCACCGTGTTCCCCTGCCTGCGGATCCATCAAAACCCCTTCAAAAAACTGCTGTCCGCTGTTGAAAACATGCTGAGCGACCATAAAGCCGTTTTCGCCCGTACCCTCGTATCCGCTCCAAAAGGAGATGTTGTACGGCTGCTCGATAAGCCCGAAGCGCAGCGAGGCCCTGTCGCTGTCCGCCGACTCATCGCCCTTGCCCGAATAGCCGTCAAAGCGGTAAACGACCTCTAATCCGTCCACCTTTACCTTTTCGCTCGTCAGGGTCACCCCCGGCACCGCATCCCAAAAGTTTCCCCGGCTGATGATGGAAATACCGTCCGCAGTCTCGGCCGGTTTCGGTTCGCCCTCCACGCCTTCATACCGGTATAAAAGGAAGTCCTTCAAACCGTACGCGCCTGCAGGGGCGCCGCCAGGCTCGGACGAGCTCCCGGGCTCCGTCTGGGAAGCCGGGGGCGGATTTGTCCCCTCACCGGCGCTGCTCTGCGGGGTAGTAGCCGTTTCCGCGGTGGAGCTATTCTCTGTGGGTGGATTTGTCCCCGGTTGTAAAGCGGACACATTTTTGCCGTTTATCTTCATCAGTGTGAACTTCATCATGGGGGCCGTGGCATAATTGGCGTCCGCTGAACAGCTGAAATACATCCTGCCATCGTTTGCTTCCGCAATGGTGCGGTATGCGGTGAAGTCGCCGGGAAGAACGCTGCCGTTGACGGTGATTTGCAGGCCGGTTTCTCCCACATACGCAAATTTAATCGTGAATTTTGACCCCTTCTCGCCGTTCAGCCACGCATATTGGCTCTGCGCGCCGAAGCCGTTGGTGACACCGTCCAGCAAGACGCCCTCGACAATAATCCTGGTACTGTCAAATACGTGCATGGCGGTTGTAATACCCGCCCCGCCGGTATGCTCATGATCCGAGTGCCAGAAAGAGATATTCAGGGGATTCGACAATAGCCCGAAACGGAATGCATGGTTATCCGCTACATTCATTGCGCCTTCACCGGTATAATCGTCATACCGGATCTCGACTTCCAGCCCGTCCACAGGCAGGGCTGTCTTCAGTGTGACACCGGGAACGGCATCCGTGAAATTTCCGCTGCTCGTCACCTGTATGCCGTCGGCGGTTTCCACCGGGCTGGGCGTTCCGGGGCCGCTGACATACTCATACTGATAGAAATCCCTGAGCGTATACGCCGCGGCCTCATCAGCTAGAACCGAAACCAACGTGAGCCCCGCCACTGCCACCATCATCGCCAAAACCAGCGATAGGCACCGTTTCACATACTTGCTTCTTTTCATCAAAGACACTCTCCCTTCAATGGAATATTCCGCTCAATCAACCTTTCTCCCAGACGGGTTTCGTGTACGCGCAGCCCCGGCTCGCCACCGCCGTGAGAACAGCCGCTTGCCGCCGTCGGCGGGTGCATAGGGGGACGCGTTACTCCTCCGCGCTCATCGCTTCGTCGATAATACTCTGCGCCTGATTGGCAAACGCCTGTACCACCGTGGCGGGCTCGGCGCCGCTGTTGATGGACTGGTAAATCCGCCCGTTCGTTATGGAGGTCAAATTGCCGAAGGAGCCCGCGTTGGCGATGGAGCCCTCGTCCCGCATCGAATCCAGAAAATCCCGCATGGCGAGATTATCCCCCCATTTTGCCTCGTATTCCGCCTTCTTTTCAGCAGGCTCCTCATACCAGAAATAGTATTCCATGAAATGCGCCAGCAGCTCGGGTTCCTTACAGGTATTGGCGATGCCGAAGGGTACGGAATTCAAGCGGTTGGCCATCCGGTTTTCCGCATCGGCCTTCGGCCCTTTCGGCAAAGGCACAATACCCAAGTTTCCGCCCAATTTGTCCAGATACTGGCCGACATTGTAGGAGCCCTCATACCACATGGCAATCTTTTCGTTCAGAAAATTGGTTTCGCCCGACAAGCCCTCCGCGTTCGGCGCGGCGTATGTGGTGGCAACCTTGAAGTACATTTCGAGCGCTTCGATGGCCGCCGGCTCGGTCAGCCCGAATTTCGGAATACCGTCCTTCCATATGACCTCGTTGGCCCCGTTCGCTATCAGCCAGCCCTGCACGATATTGCCTAAGCTGCCGTCAAAGGCGAAGGTGTCGATCACGCCGTCCGCGTCGCTGTCATAGCAAAGCTGTTCCGCGATTTCGGTGAACCGGTCCCATGTCCACTCCCCTTTTTGATAGAGCGCATAGGGATCCTCCAAGCCGGAGGCCGTGAACATGCCCTTGTTGTAATAGACGACGAAAACATGTGTTTCCAGGCTCTTATACAGGCCGTAGTGCTTGCCGTCCACGGTGAACATATCCAGCGCAGGATGCGAGAGCTTGTCGGCAAAGGGCGCTGCCGTGATATCCAGGATATCGTCCCAGGGCTTGATCATCCCCTTTTTCGCCCATGTCGGCGTTGTGTACGGGTACATCCAGAAGCAGTCGGGACCCGCGTCCGCCAGAATCGCCGTGCTGACCTTCGAGCTAAAGTTCACGTAGGTCGCTACGTTTTCCGCTTCGATGGTCGCGCCGGTCTGATCCATAAACTCCTGAGCGACTTCCAAAAAATCACTCATATCCCAGTGCGACCAGAAGGTCAGCTTCTTTCCCTTAAACTTTTCCTTTTCAAACGTAAAGCCGGTTGCCGTCCCCGAAGCCTCCGACTTGTCGCCAGCTCCATCGCCGCAAGCGCACAAGCCAAGCGTCAGACATAAAAGCAGCAGGGTTGCCAGTAGGCGTTTCGTCTTCATTCCTTTCATTCTTTCTCCTTTCGTCACAGCTGATTGGCGGCCTCCCGGAGAAGCCTTATCTTTTCCGTCACCTCTTCCTCCGTCCAGTCACAGTCCTGCGGTATGTAAACCGTGCGCTTCAGATAGTCCAGCGTCTTCGGACAGGAGCCGTCGTCATAATCCATGTGTAAATCCTTATTTTTGGGGTTGTAATAGGGATTCATGCCGATGACGTGCGCGCCCCGTTTCTCCATGACGGGCGTCCAGGCGGAATACACGTGCTTGCCTGTGTTGATCGGACGGTCGTAGCCTGTAAGCGACGCGAAGCGCTCCGCCTGCTCCGGCGTGTCGAACAGCAGAGGCAGGCAGACGCCGCAATCACCGGCCGCGTCGTTGGAGCGGTTCATTTTCAGGCCGGTGCCGGCTAGTCCCTCCCATATGGTGCGCTTGACCCGGCGCAAATCCCCAAGTATGCCGTCCAGCCGCGTCAGCTGCACACGCAGAACCGCGCCCGTGATTTCGCCCACCCGCATGTTCGTGCCCGTGAACAGCGGCGCGGTGATGGGCTGCTCGTAGGACCAAAAGGCCGTGCCGCAGTCATGATAAATGATGGCCCTCTCATACAAATCGATGTCGTCCGTGACCAAAGCGCCGCCTTCGCCGCTGCTGATAATCTTAAACCAGTTGAAGCTGAAGGCCCCCATATCCCCGATGGCGCCCAGCCGCTTGCCCTTGTAGCTGCCGCCGTCGGCCTGGCAGGCGTCCTCCACAACGTAGATACCGTGCTTTTTGGCAATCGCCATGATCGCGTCCATATTGGACGGGAAGCCCTGGATATGTACCGGAATAATGGCCTTGGTATAGGGCGAAATTTTGGCCTCCACATCGGCAGGATCCAACGTCAGGGATTCGTCCACCTCACACAGCACAGGAATCGCGCCCACGCTCAGGATCGCCACCGCCGTAGCAATGAAGGTATAGCCGGGCAGAATCACCTCATCCCCGGGTCCGACGCCCAGGGCGGCCAGAGACGCCGTCAGCGCCCCCGTGCCGCTGGTCATGCACAGACAGTGCTGCGCCCCAATGAGTTCCTTAAACTCCTTTTCGAAATTGTTGACCTCCTGATACTTGCTGTCGATACGAAACAAACTTTTGGACAGGATGACGCGGGAAGCGGCATTCGCTTCCTCTTGGCCCATTCTGAACATGATTGACACTCCTTACAGTATGTTAATTTTTGACTGACGAAAGTTCTGTTTTCCTTTATACAAAATCCTGCCTATCCGACTAAACCGGTCCTTTCAACGCTCTCGATAAATTTGCGCTGAAAGGCGCAGAAAACAGCCAAAAGCGGTAATATGGTCATCATGATGCACGCGTAGCGGATTGGTATGACATACACCGGGTCCAGCGCCATGCCGGGCTCCGGCTGGATATAGCCCGTTATTCCCACCAGCCGCATGGCCAGGGTCGCCTGAGAGCCGCTCGTCAGGAACATGGACGGCTCGAATACCTCGTTCCAGTTCCAGACCAGTGCAAACAGGAAAACCGTCGTGAGGGCAGGCGCGGCGTTGGGGAGAATCACGCGGAGGAATACCCCCAAATCTCCGCAGCCGTCTATAGTGGCCGCCTCGTCCAGCTCCCTCGGCATGCCCGCGAACATCTGTCGATAAATATAGATGAATACGCCTGTTTTCAAGCCGACGCCGAATACCGCCGGAATGAGCATCGGCAGGTTCGTCCCCGTCAGGTGCAGGCTGCTGAACATCACAATGCGCGGCAGGCCCAGGACC
>CAKTXU010000193.1 GCA_934630995.1 uncultured Eubacteriales bacterium | reverse complement strand
TCTGCGCGCCGTCCGGTATCCAGATGCCGCCGACCTGGCCGCGCACATAGTATTTGTCTACCTGCGGATCCCTGGCCATGGGGCAGATGCCCAGCTTATCCTCCTTGGCCAGCTGCACAATGGAGGGATCGGTATAGAAGGGCTCGCCGAACAGCATGGCGATCTTCTCCTGGCCGAACATCTCCATCGCGCCCGAAATCACCGTGGGGCAAACCTTATCCTTCCGCACCATATCGGACAGGAAGTTCATCGCCCGGGCAAAATCCGGATCCTCCACATGGTTGACAAAGGTCTTTTCCTTGCCGTTGAATTCACCGAGAGCCTTTCCTGTTGAATACAGCATCGGGAAGGGGCGGTTGACCGCAATGCCGTAAATCTCCGGGGTGCCGTCGTTGTCGCTGTCCTCGGTCAGCTCCAGCGCGTACTCCCGCATCTTGTTCCAATCCCACTCGTTTTTCAGATACAGCTCCCACGGCGTCTCCAGGCCCGCGTCCTCAAACATTTTTTTGTTATAGAACATGGTGGTGGAGCTGCCGTAGCCGCTTATCAGCAGATAGTTTTCCTCCCCCCACTTGGTGTCCTCATAGTACTGGGCGTAGGGGGCGAAAAGCGGATGATTGAGATCCAGATATTTGCCCACAGGCTGCACCAGGTTGTTCACGATGTAATTGGGATAATCGATTTGATCGCTCCGATAAGTGGCGGCGTCGGGCGCGCTGTCGGAAAGGACCAGGGTTGCCAGCCGCACTGTCGCGTCCTCCCAGGGAACGGTGATGACCTCCACGTCCAGGCCATAATTGGTCTTCATCCACGCGGCGGATTCCTCATCCAGGGCACCGGTGCCGAACAGCTGCATACTGGTCTTTCCACCGAAGTCCAGCGCGGGCAGCTCCCCGTAATCGCCGCCTCCGCTCACGCCGCCGCTCTCGGTCCCGCCTCCCGGCTTGCAGCCGCCCGCCAGCGTCACCGCCAGCAGGAGCAGGACGGTCAGAGCGAAGCTCAAAACTCGTTTCATAACCATACCTCCACTTTCTTCCATATTGTTGTCACTCGTCTATCTTCTCCGCAGACGCCCTCCGTGCACAGGGAAAACTCCGCGGTGAAAGATCGCCTCTATCCCTCAGCCCACCAGGCCGGTGCGTTCGATACCCTCGGTGAAATGCTTTTGGAGGAATATATACACGATAAGCAGCGGCACGATGGTCAGCAGGCAGCCCGCCTGCATCCGGGTGGATATCAGATAGGTGTCGTTGATGATGCCCTGCATCCCCTCCTGCATGCCCAGCAAGCTGGTCAGCGTCGCCAAAGCGGTGGAGACGGTGCGCACCTTGGTAAAATACATGGAAACGAAATAGTAATCGTTCCAATACCAAACCATGGAAAAGAGAAAGACCGTCAAGAAGGACGCCTTGGCGTTGGGAACAATGACCCGCAAAAAAGTCTTGATAAACCCACAGCCGTCGATGTAGGCCGCGTCCTCCAGTTCCTTGGGAAGGCCGCGATAAAACTGCCGGAATATGTAGATAAACAGCCCCGAGCGGATTCCCACCCCGAAAAGCGCGGGGATATACAGGGTCCAGCCGGTATCCAGCAGATTGACGGTCAGCGCCTCGCCGGTAAACAGCCCTATCAGCGACCCGATCCCGAAGAAATCGAAGGATTTGTAGGAGAGATAGGTGGGCACATACACCACCGAGGGCGGTACCACGATGGTGAAGATGGCCAGGGCGAAAAACAGCCCCCTGCCCTTGAACTGAAACCGGGCGAAGCCGTAGCCGACGATGGCGCAGGATACCACCTGCAGCAGGGAACTGACCAGCCCGAGCCGGATGGTATTCCACAGAGAGGTGGGATAATCCATGGCCTTGTAGGAATCCTTCAGGGCGTCCAGCACAAAATGCTTGGGAATCCACACCACAGAGGGGTCAGCAACATCCGCGCTGCTCCGGAAGGCGATGCTGAGCATATAGATAAGCGGATACAGGATAATAAAGCTGATGCCTATCAGGAAAATGGAGCGGAATACGACCCATCCGATCCGAGAAGCGGTATTCTTGATTTTGATACCCCTGTTTTTCTGATCAAAATACAGAAGGACCCGTCCCTTACAGCGCTCCAGCGTGCTTTTCACCGGATTCTCCATGAGGATTCCCTGCCTTTCCCAGAATCAGTCCACATAGACCACTTTTCTATTGACCAGAAGATAGGTGAGCCCCATGATGAGGATAATCACCAGGAAATAAATCCAGGCCAGCGTGGCACTGTATTCGAATTTCATCTTCTCCTGCACGGTGGACATGATAAGCTGCATGACTTCATTGCCGTAGGCGGTAAAGGTATCGGTGATGGTATAAATCAGATTCACCATGAAGATGGGGCTTATCATGGGGAAGGTGATTTTCCAGAACATCTCCCATTTGGTGCCGCCGTCGATGGACGCCGCCTCATACAAGCTGCCCGGAATCACCTGCAGCCCCGCCAGGAACAGCAGAATCTGGATGCCGGATTTCCACGATAACTCGAAAATATTGTTGGAGGTGCTGACGATGAGATTGACCACGCTGTCGTTGAAGCCCAGTCCGTACAGCACGTCGTAGAAAGCCGTCACCTGAAACAGCTGGGAGGTCTTTTCCCCCGACAGGATCATCTTGGACATATAATCGCCGTTGATGATATTGATCACCACGCCGGAGGCGATGATAACCGGCAGAAAGAAGATGGCCCTGACCACGACCCGGCCCCGGAACTTCTGGTTGATCATCAGCGCCATAATCAGGCTGAAAATGAGAATGAGCGGCACCTGATACAGCAGATCCTTCAACGTGCCGGTCAGCACCGGCAGAAATTTTTCGTCCTTGGTAAAGGCGTCGAGATAGTTCTGCCAGCCGACAAACGCCATATCGAAGCTGCCGACCCGGATGTCGATTTTATGAAAGGTATAGATCAGGGACTGCACCAGCGGCTTGGCGTAAACCATAAAGAAGCCGACTAGCCAGAGACTGATGAAGCCGTAGCCCACCAGCGACTTTTTTCGCTCGTAGGGCATCGGACGCCGATTGACCGCTTTTTTTGTCTTACCGGACAAGCACAATTCCCTCCTTTACCACCGCATAGCCGAATTCCTCCACCAGGATCCCGGCGATTTCCGCCGCTTCCCGCGTATGGTTCACCAGTACCTGTACGCCGCTTTCGTAGGTGGTGATGGTCAAGCCCGCCTCCACCCGCTCATGGGCGCGGATACATTCGCCCCGTACCGGTTCCAGCGCCTTTTCCAGTTCCTTCGCCCAGGCGGCGGTCTGCGCCGACCAGTCGGAAAAGCCGGCGCTGAACAGCGCGGTATCATCGGTATTCTGCAGCTCCTCCAACCGGGAATCCTCCAGCAGATAGGCGTGGAGGGAGGCGCCGGTTTCCACCGCCCGGAGGAAAGCGCCTCGGGGATCTCCGGACAGGTTGAAGGGGGTCCCCGCAAAGGGCAGAATCCCCCGCAGGACAATCTGCATGAAGGGGACGGACTCATCCTCCACATCAAACCGGCTGCCGGAGGCGGGCACATCCACCAACGCGTCGGTATAGGGCAGCAGATAGGCGTTTCCCCCGGCCGCCAGGACATGCAGCCCGCTTTCCCGCAGAGCGGCAGCCGCCGCAGAGAGGGCGTCGGCGCTTTTTTGACGGTTCCAGCCGTCGTCGGCGAAATCGGAGTAGAGCACCTGGGCGGCCGCACCCAAGGACAGGCCGGGCAGACCGAGCTTTCCGGCGCTCTTTATCAGCTTGCCGGTCAGTTTTTCCAAACAGGAAACCTCCAGCAGACGCGTCTTGCCGTCCTCGTCCTTGAAGCGGGTGGCCATATTGTAGCGGTAGGTCACCGCGGGATTGCCGCTGACGGTTTTGGCGCTGTTGAAAAAGGAGGAATAGCCGTTTCCGAACTGACGGAGAAGCAGCAGCTCCTCATCGGGATAAAAGCCGATTCCCCGGCCGCCGCAATACTCCAGCAGAGACTGGAAGTCCTTTTTCCCTCCCAATTGAGACAGCACAGACAGCTTGGAGGCGGGTTTCCCCTCCACCGAGGAGGCGTCCCAGCCGTTATATTTCAGGGACAGGGAGGTTACGCCCTCCGCTTCCAGCGTCCGGAGCATCTCCAGCGCTTCCGCATAGGTGGTCAGCTCCTGGTTGACGGTGACGGGGATGCCGAGAATGGATTTCTTTTTCCGGACGGCGCCCAGGGTTTCCAGAAACAGGGAGGGCTGAACAGCCTCCGACTTCCGCAGGCCGCCCTCCTCCAGCAGATACCGGCGATAGCGCACGGCCATGCCGTCGTATCCGGCGCTTTCCCCGGAGAGAAAATGATAACGCACCTCCAGGGTGTCATAGGTGCAGCCGCCCTCCTGGTACAGGTTGATCAGCGTGACCCGGCTGCCCACCGTTTCCCCGAGAATATAGGTATCGGTGGAAAGCAGTTCAAACTCCGCTCTCACCGCGTTGTAGGAGCAGCCCTTGCCGCCCACCGAAGCGTTGACGCCCGCGGCGGCCGCGCCTTTTGTAATGATACCGAGCAAGGCTTCATCGTTTTTCCGGATGCCGAAAACCGGCAGCCGGATATCCTCTTTTTTCGTGAAGGAACGGTTCAAATCGAAATTGACATCCCGGCCGAACACCTTTTCGCTGTATTGGGTATACATGGA
>CAKTXU010000192.1 GCA_934630995.1 uncultured Eubacteriales bacterium | reverse complement strand
ATTCCGATTTCAGCTCCCGGAGCTTTGCCACCCGGAGCGACAGCCTTTCCTTCACCCGGCAGGCCCTGGAGACACTGGCGGGTGAAGGCTCCCTCCTAGTGGATACCGGCAACGCCTACGCCCTGTCCCGCGCCGCCGTGGTGGCGAATATGCCGCTCGGGGGCAGCGGCTACCGCCGGGTCAACGAGGAGGTTCCCTTCTACCAGCTGGCGGTCCACGGCTACCTCCTCTACGCCGGAACGGAGCGCAACCACAGCGACGATCCGAAGACCTATGCCCTGCGCTGCGTAGAATACGGCGCCATCCCCTATTACAAATGGTCCTACGCCCCCTCCTCTAAAATCAAGTCCACCTACTACAGTGAATTTTACGCCCTGTGCTGGGAGGATACCTTCCAGTCGGCCGTGACCGCCTACCGCCGCATGAACGAGGAAACCGGCGCTTTGACGGCGGAGGAAATCACCGGACACCGGCAAATCGCGGATCAGGTTTACGCCACCCTCTATGAAAACGGTGCGGCCGTCCTGGTCAACTACAACCGCACCCCGGTGTCGATAGAGGGCGTCACAATCCCGGCCGAGGACTGGATTGTCACCACCAAGGAGGCCCTGCCATGAGCAACACAGCCAAGGCCGCCCGCAGGCGGCTATCCATGAAACACAAGCGGTATATGGCCGGGGTGCTGTTTACCCTGCCGGCTATCATCGGCATCGTCTGGCTCTTTCTCTGGCCGGTGCTTCAGTCCTTTCTGATGAGTCTGTCCAGCGTCGCCTTCGACACGGCGGCGGGCAAATCCATCAACACCTTCATCGGCCTGCGCAACTATATCACGGCCCTGCTGGAGGACGCGAACTTCAACAAGTATCTGGTATCCTCTCTCCAGCAGATGGCGGTCAACGTCCCCATCATCGTCCTGTTTAGCTTTTTCGCGGCCACCCTCATCCATGAGAAGTTCCCGGGCCGGGGTGTGGCCCGCTTCCTGTTCTTTCTTCCGCTGGTGCTCTCCTCTGCGGCGGTGATGACCCTGGATTCCGCCGACCTGTTCCAGCAGTCCATGGCCAACAGCGATTTTAAGTCCATCGACACCGGCTCCGGCTTCCTTCAGGGGGTGGAGCTGGCCCGCCTCCTCGAATACACCGGCCTGCCGGAATCCCTGAGCAATGTGATTCTCAGCGGCGTCAACAGCGTCTTCAAAATCATCAGCCTGTCGGGGGTGCAGATCATCGTTCTTCTCGCGGCCCTGCAATCGGTGTCGCCCTCCCTCTATGAGATGGCTAAGGTGGAAGGAGCCACCTCCTGGGAAATCTTTTGGAAAATCACCTTTGTGCTCATCTCCCCCATGCTGCTGCTGTGCACCATCTATTCGATCGTCGATTCCTTCACCGCCTATAACAACCAGGTCATTCTGGCGGTGAAGGAGCAGATGTACGGCATGGGCAATTACGGCCTGGCCTCGGCCATGTCCTGGATTTATTTCGCCATCGTCACGGTTATCCTGGCTATTGTGGCTGTCGTCGGCTCCAAAATGGTCTTCTATTACGATGCGTAAACGCCCCGCGAAAGGACGAAAGCACTATGATGAATCACAGCTTCGCTGCCCGGCCGGAGAGCAATAGCCTGCGCCGGATCCAGGCCAAAAGCCGGAAAATCGCCTGGAATATCGTCCGGTACCTGCTGGTGTTCGGCATCGCCTTCATCATCCTGTATCCTCTGCTGGTCAAGCTCTCCGTCTCCCTGATGTCGGAGGCGGATCTGCTGGATCCCACTGTCAAGTGGATCCCGCGGCAGGCGACTCTGGAGAACTACAAGGTGGTGATTGAGGCGCTGCACATCCGCGCCTCCCTGTTCAACTCCCTGTTTTACACCATCGGCATCACGGTACTTCAGCTGCTGACCTGCACCATGGCGGCTTATGGTTTGGCCCGCTATCCCTATCCCGGCAGCCGCCTTCTCTTCATGCTGCTGGTGTTTACCCTGGTGATTCCTCCCCAGACCTATATGTCCGCCCTGTATGTGCAGTTTCGCTTCTGGGATCCCTTTGGGCTGATCACCCTGATCAAGGGCAGCCCGGGGGTGACCAACACCCTGACTCCGTTTGTTTTGCAGGCTCTGCTCTGCCAGGGGCTGCGCAACGGGCTGTATATCTTCCTCATGCGGCAGTATTTCCGCAATCTCCCCTCCGAGCTGGAGGAGGCGGCCAATGTGGACGGTGCGGGCATCGGTAAAATCTTCTTCCGCATCATCCTGCCCAATTCCATCCCCATCCTGGTGACGGTCAGCGTCCTGTCGGTTGTGTGGCAGTGGAACGACAGCTATAACAACGCCATGCTTGCAAGCCAAATGGATTTTCTCTCCACCAACGTGGGCAATATCGCCACCCTTTTGCGGGAGGGGACCCAGTCCGCGGATCATCTGGCGGGCAACTCGGCCCGGCTGTCGGCCTGTAACAATGCGGCCGCCATGCTCATGAGCCTGCCCATCGTCCTTTTTTTCGCCGCGGTGCAGAAGAGCTTCTCCGAAAATCTGGCGCGCACCGGCATCGTCGGCTGAGCCCCATGTCCGTCAACCGCGCCGGTTCCCGGCGTGTCAATAAATGTAGAAAGCGAGGAGATTCTTTATGTTCAGAAAACCCATACGGGCTGTCGCCCTGCTGATGGCCGCGGCCTGCCTCTCCCTGGCGGCGGCCGGCTGCTCCAAGAACCCCGGTTCTTCCGGCTCCGCGTCGGGCGGCGGTTCCTCCCAGGCGGGGGGACAGGACGAGAAGGTCGATCTCAACCAGATGGAAATCGTCTTCACCGCCATGGGCCCCGGCTTCTTCACCCCGGAGGAGGGAACCGACGCCTTTGACGAGCTGGAGGACTTCAAGGCGGAGGTCGAGGCGCATTTCAACTGCAAAATCCGCCTGGACTACTATTCGCCCTGGGATGTGTATTTCCAAAAAATCCAGGACATGACCATGGCGGGAGAACAAATCGGCGATTTCGTGGCCTTTGACGGGTATATCTATCCCTCCACCCTGCTCAACGGCGTTTTCACCCCCATTGAGGATTACGTCAACGCCAAGGACTACTCCCTGTGGGATAAAGACTGTGAAGCCTTTTTCGACATCAAGGGCCATATTTACGCCGTGTCCGCCCGCTCCGAGCTGATGGTGCCCCCGCATTTCTGCCTGTACAACAAAACCCTGTTCGAGGAAAAGGGGCTTTCCGCCAAATATGACCTGAAATCCCTGGTCATGAGCAAGGAATGGACCTGGGACAAATTCCGTGAGGTGCTCCGTGATTCCACCTTCGACACCAATGGGGACGGCAAAACCGATATCTGGGGCCTCAGCGGCCAGGGGTATCAATTCTCTGTCATCACCCAAGCTTTGGGCTATGCCAACAACGCTCCCGCCACCCGCAAGGAAGGGGACGGCGTGAAAATCATCATGAACGAGGCGCCCTATCTGGACACCCTGGAATTCATGCACACCCTGACCTGGGAGGACAAGGTCATCTCCACCGAGGAGAAATGGCGCGCCTACGATTCCTTCAATCTTTTCGCCCAGGGCGGCTCTATGTTCTGGATCGGCACCAACTGGTGGGTGCAGACCCTGAAAACCATGGTGGACGACACTGTTTTCAGCGTTCTGCCGGTTCCCATCGGCCCCAACGCGGGCGGCGAGTACACCGTCTATATCCCCGCCACCAACCACGCCTTCGGCATGCCCTCCACCTGTGAGAACCGCAAAGAGGCCGGCATGGTCTTTGAATATTGGATGAAGAACTGCCCCAAGGACGACCGGGGTGTCCGTGCCTCCTGGACCGACAAGGTCTTCGACACCGAATCCCTGGACGTCATCGAGATGCTCTCCAAACTGCCCTATACCTTCGACTGGTCCGCTCCCAACACCACCACGTATACCACCGTCTCTCTGGGAGAGCACGGCATTCCGGATCGGACGCCTCCGGCCACCTTCGTCGCTTCGGTGCTGGCTTCTCTGCAGGCGGAGGCCGATCAGCTCTGGAGCCTGGCGGATTTGTCCTGACCATCATGGAGGAACCCATATGAAAAGGCTTCTCTCCCTGTGCGCGGCCGCCCTGCTGCTGCCGGCGCTGGTTTCCTGTGAAAAAAAGACAAGCGAGGTGTCTCAAACGTCCACTACGGCATCCGGCGAGAGCCGGCCCGCGGAAACGACCGGACTGAAAATTCCGGAGTTTTCCAAGTTCAATCATGAGCTGAGAAACACGGAATACACGCTGACCCTGCAGGAGGCGGAAGGAGCCCCGCAGGAAATCGTCCCCTACAACGTCAAAATCAATCCCAACCGGACCCAGAACGTGCAGGCCATGGATCCGGTGCAGAATAGTCCGATGATCTCCTTTGAAATGGGAGAAAAGGCCGTCACGGTGACAATACAGAAGAAGGGAACATCCATTGAAACGGCGCAGGTACACCCGCTGTTCGCCGGTATCGAGGCCGCGGTGGAAAACGGCCGGGCCTCCTTCACCCTCACCGAGCCGCGCAATGTCTGTGTGACCATCAACGGGGAGCGGTACGACAAGGTTTATGTCTTCGCGGGCCGGCATTCCCAGGCCCCCTCCGGAGACAAGGTGACGGTGATACAGCCGGGGCTGAAAAACTGCCCGTCCGTAGGCACGCAGGTCTGGGCCGGCGGGCTGCGGGATATCCGTACCTCTGCCGGCGCGCTGACCGCGGCGGATATCGTCCGTCTC
>CAKTXU010000191.1 GCA_934630995.1 uncultured Eubacteriales bacterium | reverse complement strand
CGGTATCGTCGGGCTGCCCAATGTCGGCAAGTCCACCCTCTTTAACGCCATCACCAACGCCGGCGCCCAAAGCGCCAACTACCCCTTTTGCACCATCGACCCCAATGTGGGGGTGGTGTCGGTCCCCGACCGCCGGCTGGATGTGCTGGCGGAAATGTACCATCCCGTCAAGGTCACGCCGGCGGTCATCGAATTCGTGGACATCGCCGGTCTGGTCAAGGGCGCCAGCAAGGGCGAGGGCCTGGGCAATAAGTTCCTGGCCAATATCCGTGAGGTGGACGCCGTGGTCCACGTGGTCCGCTGCTTTGAAAACGACGATATCATCCATGTGGAGGGCAGCATCGATCCCCTCCGGGATATCGAAACCATCAATCTGGAGTTGATTTTCTCCGATATGGAGCTGCTGGAGCGCCGTATCGACAGGACAACCAAGGCCCTCAAGGGGGACAAAGGCCTTCAGGGAGAGCTGGATTTCCTCCGCCGCGTGATGCAGGTGCTGGAGGACGGCAAGCCCGCCCGGGCGGCGGACTGCACGCCGGAGGAAAGCGCCCTGCTGTCCACCCTGAACCTACTGACCGACAAGCCGGTCATTTATGCCGCCAACCTCAGCGAGGCGGATTTCAGCGGCGGCGATCCGGAGCAGAACCCGCACTTCCGCCGGGTGGAGGAGCTGGCGAAAGCGGAGGGAGCCGAGGTGCTGCCCATCTGCGCCCAGCTGGAGGCCGATATCGCCGGGATGGACGCGGAGGAGAAGCTGCTTTTCCTGTCCGAGCTAGGGCTCGAGCATGCGGGGCTCGATCGGCTTATCCAGAAAAGCTATCATCTGCTGGGGCTCATCTCCTATCTGACCGCCGGGCAGCCGGAGGTGCGCGCCTGGACCATTACGCAGGGCACCAAAGCCCCCCAGGCGGCAGGCAAAATCCACTCGGATTTTGAGAGGGGCTTCATCCGCGCCGAAGTAGTCGCCTACGACGATTTGATTGGCAGCGGTTCCATGGCCGCCGCCAGAGAAAAAGGGCTCGTTCGTTCCGAGGGGAAGGAATACGTCATGCAGGACGGCGACGTGGTCCTGTTCCGGTTTAACGTATAAGATATTGAAGAGAGGGGCACATCGCCATGCTTCTGCTGTTCGGCACCGGGGAGAAAACCGTTTCAAAAGGCATCCGTCCGGATGTCTTTTGTCCCGGCTGCGGCTGCCGGGTGTCTATGCTGTTTACCAAGCATTATGCCTATGCCCATCTGTATTATGTCCCTATCTTTCGGTATCACGTGACGTATGACGCCGCCTGCCCCATATGCGCCGCCATGTATCTGGTGGACAAGCATAAGGCCGCCCGCTTTCTCCGGGATCCCGCCGCACATCTGGAGCCCGCCGACATGACCCCGGTGCGCCGCAGCCGGCGGCAGTGCCCCGGCTGCGGTCAGTATGTGGAGCTGTCCGACACCTTCTGCTCCGGCTGCGGTCAAAAGCTGTAGCCCGTCTGTCTCATGTGGGGCGCCCCCGACCGGGTGTCCCACTTTTTTATACGGATAACACGAATGAGTGTGCAAATTTCTTGCATTTATTGTCGAAAAGCGGTATAAATAATAGTATAAGGTCGATTATCCGCCGCCATTGTTGATTTATAGGAGGATTCCCATTGAAAATTGTTCGTTACAGGATACCATCCGCCGGCGTTCTGTTGGCCGGGTGCCTATTGCTGTCCGCCTGCGGCCTCAACAGAACACCGGCCGCTTCGACCTCCTCTGCCCCATCGTCTTCGGCCGGCGCCACCTCCTCTGAGGCGGCCCTCACCCCCTATGACGCGTACGATGCCGCTCTGCGCAGGATGGAGACGGTAAAGGCCGGCGAAAGCGCATTCACTGCCACAATGACGCAGTCCGCGGGAGGCGTTTCCGTCGCCATGGAAATAGAGGGTACCGGTGCCTTCATGGTGGACGGGCTCAACCCCTGCCGGGTCAGCGATACGAAAATGTCCTACGTCGGACAGGAATACGAAACCCGGACCGCCTACGTAAACGGCTATCAATATCGGGATATCCACGGCGTCGGCTACCGGCAGAAGATATCCTGGGAGGACTATCAGGCCTATAGATTGGCCATGATGTCCGGCAGCTCCTTGGACAACGACTTCATAGCCTTCCCCGCCAAGGATATGCGGGACGCGAAAATTGAAAGCCTGGAGGAGGGCGGCAGTACCATTACAGCCGTGGTCAGCGCGCAAATAATCCACACGCAATTGAAAGCCATGGTTTCTATGTTCGGCTTGGATCCGGATTCGATAAAGGAGCCCGTGTATGGGGATCCGACCCTGACCTGTACCGTCAACGCGGACGGATATATCACCGATTACCGCCTGGTGTTTATCGTGGGCGGCACCCAGGAAACCGCGGATTTAAGCGATCCCGAACAGACCGTTGAGGTCCCCTGGGAGGCGGAAATAGAATTTCACACGACTTATACCGCTTTCGGGGAGGATGTGGTCGTCCCTAAAGTCGATGCCGACGAGTATATCGAATTGCCCGAAAGCGATTTCTCCATGGAGGAAATCCTGGAGATTTACGGATATCTGTTCACGGACAAGGGCAAACCGTCCGCCCAGTACGAGCTGTACTACGACGCGTTTGTCGAGCAATTCGGCAAGGAAGCCATCGACAGCCTGCTGACCTTCAGAGATTGAATCCATTGTCCACCCGGGGAGTGCGGCTCCCCCAAAATAATTAGAGGGGGATCATCGTATGAAAAAAGCGTTTACTGTTTCCAGCGTCCTTTTAACCACCGCCGCCCTGCTCCTGGCCTCCGGCTGCAATACCCGGAACGCCGCCTCCACTCCGGCTTCCGTTCCCGCCTCGGCGGAGGCTTCGAGCACTGTCGCCACTGAGGCGCCTCCGGTCCCCTTCGACGTATACAAAGCGGCTCTGGATAAGGCGACCGTCAATCCGCGGGCGTATGCTCTGACTCTGACCGGTAAGACCGTACAGGAGGTGTCCGGAGTCTCGACCACAACGGAGATAAAGGCGGATATCGCAGATATCATCGATGGCGAGAAGAGTAAAAGCGCCACGGATATGACCATCACGGCTGTCGGCCAGGATTTAAAGACGAGCCTTGCCTACGGAGAGGGTTATCTATATCAGATTCTTCAAGGGGAGAAATACTGTCAAAAAAAATCCTGGGAAAAGTACCAGGGAGCTCAGGACAGTCCTATGGAAAGCGAATTTTTGTCCTTCCTGAAGGACGACATGCGGGATGCCGAGGCCAGCCGGCAGGAGGACGGCAGCGTCATCCTGACCGCCGTCATCTCCGCTCAGAATATCAAAAACCAGTTGGTTTATGTAGCAAAAAATCATTTGAATGTTCAGACCGACGCCCTGAAGGATCTCCTTTGCTCGGATCCGTCCCTGACCTGCACCGTGGACAAGGACGGTGTTTTCACCGACTATCAGCTGAGCTATTCCGTGAACGGCACGATGGCCATACCGGATATCAATCACCCGGAAAGCACTATCGACAGCCCCTTCAAAGCCGAGGTTGAGCTGCGCTATGCGTATACGGCATTCGGAGACGCGGTCACTGTTCCCCTGCCCGACAGGGCGGAATATACCGAGCTCCCGGAAAGCGATTTTTCGATTCAGGATATCCTATCGATATACGGTTATCTCTTTGACGAGAACGGAGAGATGGCGGAGAATTTCGACGCGTATTATAACGCCTTCGTCCAGCAGTTCGGGAAGGAAGCCATTGACGGTCTGCTGGTTTTTGAAGAATAAAACCATATCATCGTCCCACTAGGGAGCGCGGCTCCCTAAAAGATATAGAGGAGTGTATTTGTATGAGAAAAAATTCCCTTTTTGCCGCCCTACTGGCGGCAGGCATCCTGCTTCTGGTCTCCGGCTGCGGCGGGCAGGAAACCGCGTCCTCTGCCCCGGCATCGACGACGCAGACCACTTCTGCCACCGAGGCCCCCCTTGTTCCGCTGGATGTCTATAAAGCGGCACAGGAAAAATACGAGGGGCAGAAAACCATCTCCTATTCCTTCGATATGAAGATGTCTGTATCCGCCTCCGGCATTACAATGGATATCGGCTCCTCCGGAAAAATCGGCACGATCGTGGCTGATGCAGACAGCGAGATGGCCGCGGACATGACCATGAATATGCTGGGGCAGGAAATCAAGGCCAATAGCTATTACAAGAACGGGGTTCTATACACCCAAGCGCTGGGTATGAAAATCAAACAGCCGCTGCCATTCGACGAGGCCGTGGACGAGATAGGCGCTCCCACCATGGAATATACGCCGGACGATATCAAGGACATCAAGGCGGTACGCAAGGACGATACCATTGTGCTGACTTTCACCGTTTCGGCGGATACAGCGCTGGCTACCATGTCCGAGGATATGCTGGCCTCTGCCGGAATCGATGAGACCGCAATGGACAGCGTCGAGATCACCGATGTCCAGGTGGAGTATGTGGTTGACAAGGACGGCGAATTCATCAGCTGTAAAACCGTCTTTTCCATGAGCGCCACCGCTGAGGAACAGAAGACAACCATCAGCTATGACTTTGCTATCACCGACATACAATACGGTGCGGATGTGAAAATTACCCCGCCCGCCGACCTGGACGCCTATGTGGAAGCCGACGACATCGGCGGTGACCAGGCGCTCTAAACCCAATCGCATAAGGAAGCCCTGCGGGTATTGTCCCGCAGGGCTTCAGC
>CAKTXU010000190.1 GCA_934630995.1 uncultured Eubacteriales bacterium | reverse complement strand
TTTATTCAGCAAGCATCCATTACCGGCTGTCGGCGACGGCCTCTTCAGCAAGGAATTTTTTCAAGAAGCTCTGCCGATGGACGGGCGACGGGCCGTAGAGCCGCAGGGCCTCATAATGCGCTTTGGTTCCATAGCCCTTGTGCTTGGCAAACTGGTACGCCGGATATTGCCCGTCCAGCTCCAGCATGAGCCTGTCCCGGCTGACCTTGGCCAAAATGGAGGCGGCGGCAATCGTCGCCGACAAGGCATCTCCCTTCACAACTGTCCGCGCAGGCGCGGGCAGAGAGGGAGGAAGCTGATTCCCGTCCACCAGTATCAGCTCCGGACGCACGGAGAGTCCGTCCGCAGCGCGGCGCATCGCCAGGAAGGTGGCCTGCAGGATATTATAGGTATCGATCTCCTCCACCGACGCGCAGGCCACACAAAAAGCGGCCGCCCGCTGCCGGATTTCGTCGAACAGCTGCTCCCGCTTTTTTTCGGTGAGCTTTTTGGAGTCGTCGAGGCCATCCGGCACATCCTCCGGGAGCAGGATTACCGCCGCGGCATATACCGGACCTGCCAGGGGACCCCGGCCCCCATGACGAATATGTAGCCGTCGGGCACGTCCACCGGGCCGGTCAGCTCATTGGCCGGGGTTTTCACCCGCAGATACGGCTCATCAAGCAGCTTGCCGTTGAGATACACCTCACCGGTGGCCGCATCGACCTCTATCGTATCGCCGCCCACGGCGACGACGCGCTTGATCAGGGGCTCCTGCGTATAGCGGTCAATGACCACGATATCCCCCCGCTGAGGCTCGTAAAACAAATTTGTCAGCAAAAGCCGGTCGCCGGTATAAAGCGTGGTCTGCATGGAGGGGCCGACTACGCCGACGGTGCGGAACAGCAAGGTAAAAAAGAGCACAACAGCGATCAGGGAAATGATGGCAGCCTCCACCCAGTCATAAACGGAAGAGAGGGGCGAGAACTGCTTGTCCCGTTTCTCAGCGTTAACAGCGATCATAGGCGCATCCCTCCTGTGGCTCAATTACGCATCTTCCGGTTTTTCCAGGGTAATCCTGCCAAGCTTTCCGCCGCGGAATTCGTCCAGAACGGTGATGGCAGCCCGTTCGGTATCCACCTCGCCGCCGGATATCAGCATCCCTCGTCTGCGGCCTATGAGCTGAAGAAGCTCCCAGCCGTCCCCCGGCAGCTCGCCGGTCAGCTTATACCGCTCGCGCAGCAGCGGCGCATACTCCCGGCATAAAATGGCCAGCAGACCGGAGGCAAGCTCCTCCCTGTCCAGGATTTCGTCCCGGATAGCCCCTGTATAGGCCAGATGACGAGCCACCGTCTGATCTTCGAATTTCGGCCACAGGATGCCGGGGGTATCCAGCAGCTGCGCCCCCGCATCGACGACAAACCACTGGTTATCCCGGGTGACCCCCGGCCTGTCCTCCACCTTGGCCTTTCCCCCACGCGCCATGCGGTTGATAAAAGAAGAGTTTCCGGAATTGGGTATCCCCACCACCATGGCGCGGATGGGTCTTCCTCCCATGCCCTTGCTTTCCCAGACCGACAGCTTGTCCGCCAGGACCCGCCGCAAAAGCGGCAGAAAGGCATTGACTCCCTTGCCGCTTTTACAATCGACGGCCAGGGCGGCATAGCCGTCCGCCCGGCAGGCATCCATCCATGCTGCCGTGGCAGTTTCGTCGGCGATATCCGCCTTGTTCAGAATGACCACCCGGGGCTTGCCCGCGAGCAGGTCGTTCAGTTCCGGATTGCGGCTGCTCCGGGGGATACGGGCGTCCAGGATTTCCACCGACACGTCCACCAGAGACAGGCTCTCTTTGATTTTTCGCCTGGTTCTGGCCATATGGCCCGGAAACCATTGAATCGTACCTGCTTCCTGCAAAGCGTCTCCCCCGCTTTCATCGTTTTTTTACTGTCCATCAGGAGTAGAGGCCGCCGAAGGTGTTAAAGGGCCAAATCCGAAGGACGGCTTTCCCCATCACATTCCGCACATCCACCAGCTGAAGACCCGGTACACCGGAACGGCTGTCGTGAGAATTTCCCCGGTTGTCCCCCATGACAAAAATATACCCTTCCGGAATATAGAGCGGGCCGCTCATTTGATACGGGGGCGTTTTGAGCCCTTCCGGGAGATACGGCTCCATGAGCAATTCCTCATTGAGGTACACCTGCTCGTCCCGGATCTCAATGGTATCCCCGCCCGTGGCGATGACCCGTTTGACCAGCGGCTCGTCATGATAGCGATTGATGATGACGATATCCCCGTGCTGCGGCTCATAGGGCAACCGGGAAACGATCAGGCGATCGTGATCGATCAACGTGTACTGCATGGAATCCCCGTCCACACCCACGATACGACAGAGAAAGGAGAAGATGAGAACCACCACGACCAATGAGAAAATCGCGGCTTCCATCCATTCGTACAGGGAAGAGACGCGATCCGACTCCGTTTTTTCATTAGGAAGAACACCCCGCTCGTTCCAGTCCATTTGCTCCGACATGACGATACCTTCTTTACCCTTGTTTGTGCTCGTGCGACGAGACGCCGGTTTGCCCGCGGCAAACGCTGCGTCTATTATAGCACACTCTTTCCGCTTTATAAAGCTAGGAATGAATATATGCGGAAAGCGGGAAAAAGCGCGGTTTTGTGTTTATAAAACGCGAAATGCGGGCCACAACTCATGGCCCGCAAGAGGTTTTTCAGTGGGTTGCTGCAAAATGTTTCATTTTGCAGCAACCCCTTCTCTGCTGAACTTATTTGATGAGCTCTTTGACCTTGGAGGCCTTGCCCACCCGGTCGCGCAGATAATACAATTTACTCCTGCGGACCTTGCCGTAGCGGATGACCTTGATATCCGCCACGTTCGGGGAATGCAGAGGGAACACCCTCTCCACACCGACACCGTAGGATACGCGGCGGACGGTAAAGGTCTCGGTCACACCGCTGCCGCGCTTGGCGATAACCGTGCCCTCAAAGGCCTGAATCCTCTCCCGCTCACCCTCGCGGATCTTCACGTCCACCCGGACGGTATCACCGATACCGAAGGCGGGGGTGCTTTCCTTCATGCTGCCCTCGCTGATTAGCTTCAGAGCGTCCATTTGTCTAAATCCTCCCTGTTTTTCAGACATTCTTGCCTCAAAGGGCAGAGGACTGTCCGCTTTAATGTCTTGCTTGCGCTTGGCATTAATCCCCACGCGGAGCGCGCGGATACCAAATACCGATATATGATAGCACAGAGTTCACAGAAATGCAAGTGCTTTTTTGAGTCGGACAAAAGATTTCCGTCAGCGGAACGACTCGCCGCCTGGTCCGAGAATGTCGAGACGGCATACGGCGCAGTCCAGCTCCTCTTTCCCGGAAAACCGCCGCAGAGCCTCGGCAATCAAGGCAGGGTTGACGGTTTCCGCGCTGCCGCAAGGGAGCGTCAGTTCCATCACCGTTTCCCCTTCCGCGGCCTCGGGTACGGCGTCCGCCAGGTAGGGCTTGAGTTCCACCTGCTTTGTACCGCCTTTTTTCGTCCGTTTTTCCGCCGGAATCGAGGTTTGGGACAAAAACGCCTCCACCAGCGCTTGCGGGCAGGCGAAGCGCAGACGGTAGCGGGCGGCGCGGATATCCCCCGGCTTCATGACGGCCTCCGCGACGGATATGGCGTGCAATCCCTCCGGGAGCGCCGCGTTCAGCCGGCGCAGGAGCTCCTCCTCGTCCATTTCCCCTTCCAGCCGGAAATCCATGCTTTCCCGCAGGCCCTCAAAGCCCAGGGAGAGCGGGGCGGCAAAGGTGACATAGGGATGACGGTTGAAGCCCTCCGTATACCAGAGCGGGATTGCCGCCCGCCGCATGGTCCGCGCCATGGCGCGGTTGAGATCCAGGTGGGAAATATACCGGGCCCGTCCCGTTTTGGAAAAACAAACTCTAACGGTTTTCAACGCAGACGCCTCCCTTCCAGCGGGCCGCTCCGCAGCCGGAGCACGCCTGACGGCAATGCGGGGTCGTGACGCTCTCCTCCGCACGGCGGCTTTCCTGAATAAGAAAGGACTTGGATACACCGTAATCCAGATGATCCCACGGGAGAAGCTCCTCATAAGGGCGGCGGCGGTTGGCGTAAAAGGCCGGATCCAGTCCGCAATCGGCAAAGACCTGCATCCATTTGGCAAAATCAAAATGCTCCGACCAGGAGTCCAGCTTACAGCCGCGGCGGTAGGCCTCCTCCAGCACGGCGGAGAGCCGCCGGTCACCCCGGGCCAATACCGCCTCTAAAAAACTGGTTTCCGCGTCATGCCAACTCAGGGATATTTTCCGGGTGGTGACGGAAGCCGCCAGATGCTTCTGCTTTTCCCGCAAAACATCGATGGTGTCCTGCGGCTCCCACTGGAAAGGGGTGAACGGCTTGGGGACAAAGCAGGAGACGCTGACCGAAACGGTGACGCCCTTACCCTTGGGCTTGTCGGGGTTCGCGTAGAAGAGATTGACGATTTTCTGGCCTAAACGGGCGATTCCCTCAATATCCTCCAGGGTTTCTGTGGGGAGGCCCGACATGAAATACAGCTTGACCGCCGTCCAGCCGCCGGCGAAGGCCTTGCGTGCGGTTTCGAGGATTTCCTCCTCCGACAGATTTTTATTGATGGCGTCCCGCAGGCGCTGGGTGCCCGCCTCGGGGGCAAAGGTGAGCCCGCTCTTGCGCACATGCTGCAGGCGCTGCATCAGCCCCATGGAGAAGTTGTCCGC
>CAKTXU010000189.1 GCA_934630995.1 uncultured Eubacteriales bacterium | reverse complement strand
CCCGAATACTTCACCACGTCCATGATGTTGTTGACCGCCGCCACCACATAAGCCGTCATGGTGGTGCTGACATTCATGGAGGACAGGTATTTCTGAAAATCCAGGAAGGTGAACAGCCCCCCCGCCACGGTGGCGTCGCTGGCCTGCAGGCTGGAATAGGCCGCCATCACGGCGCTGCTGGCGTCCGCCTTGTCCACCAGGCCGGTCGCTACGATGACCGGGATGAAAAAGATGGCGCGGAAAACCGTGCGGCCCTTCATCTTTCCGTTGAGCAGCACCGCCACGAAAAGACTGAACAAAACGGTGATGGGGATGGAGGTGAACATGGACACAAACGTTTCGAAGGCTGTCCGCAGAAAGGTGGGATACACCGCCAGGGCACGGACATAATTGGAGAAGCCCACCCATTCGTAGGTGACGGTATTGGCATCCAGGCCCATTTTAAAGAAGCTGAATTTCAGCGACAAATAGACGAGTCCGGAAAAAATGAATACCAGACCGAGGAGGAAGGGCAGCGTATAGAGATAGCCGTGAGCGGAGCGGTAAACAGAGGCGTTATAGCCTTTTTTTCCAACGGCGGTATCGCGTTTCATGCCGCGCCTCCTTCCAGGCGGGACCAGGACCTGGCGCCGACCGCGCCGGCCTCTCCCTGATACGCCGCCGTCCCATAATTGACCAGAATCCGCACGCCGCCCTCGTAGGTCACTTGCACCACATCCTCCGTCAATCGATTATAGCCGGTGATATACCGCGTCTCCAGCCCCGACAGCGCGGCGGACACCGCCTCGTAAGCCTGCCGCATTTTGTCCCGCAAATGGACATAATCCACCATCATATAGCCGGTATACCCCGCCGCTTTCAGATATTCCGCGTCCTTCCAGGCCACCGTGAAAGCCGGATCCGAACCGGTTTCGACGCAGCGGAGAACCGCTTCCTCAAAGTCGGCGGCGGTATTGAGCGGTGTGGAGGCATAGGGCAGGGCCCCGTGGATCACCATCTGATAAAAGGGGACGCTGCGGGTGGTGCCCTTGATGTGATTGCCCTCCATAGGCAGGCCGGTAATCCGCGCCGCATACGGCAGCGCCCAGCCGTTGCAGCCGGACAGCAGCAGCTCCGCCTCTTTACCCGACAGGGCCTCCCGTAAGAGCTGCCGGCTCTGGACCCGGTTCACCCGATTGTCCTTTTTGAAATCGGAATTCAGATATTCCCCCACGGTGGACAGGGAGAGCGCGCCGCCGATACGCTTTTGATAGGCGGTGAAAAATTCCTCCAGAAGCCGGGGATAAATACGGGGGGAGACGGCGGTGCGGAAGGTGATTTCCCGCAGAAGGCCGGTGGAGGGATAAAAGTCCGCCACGCCGCCTATGCGGCCGTCTATCCTGTGGACGGCGTCGTTCCGGGCAGAAAAGCCGTCCAGCAGCTCGTCGGTTTTCAGGAAAAGCAAATCAACGTCCGGATAGAGCCCGACTCCCTCCTCTCCGCACCAGTCCCGCAGGGCGGTCAGCCCTTTTTCCCCGCCCAGCTCGCTGAGGACGCGCAGCTTTCCGGGATGCGTGTTGGCCAAGCCTCCCTTCTGCCAGCCGGTCAGCTGCAGATTGACAGCCGTCACGCCCTCCGCCCGGAGCGCCTCCACGATCGCCCGGTTTTCGTCGAAGGCCGTCATGGCCGCGGTCCTGATGACCGGGATCCCCAGGACGTTGTCGGCATACCGCACCCCACCAAGGGTGTGCAGCATCAGGGCGGGCGACTGGCCGCCGCGCCCGGCCATCCCCTGCCGGATGAGCTCGTCCCGGTAGATTTGCGCCATGCGCGGCAGATCCGCCCCGCCGGCGATCAGATGATAGCGCACCGCGAAATCCCCGGCATAGGCGTTGCTGTCGAACTTATACACCGGATCGTATTTGTTGTCCCCCGGCTTGGCCTCCAGCTGAATCTGCCCCTTTTTCGCGTAGGTGAGGCCGGCGTAGGCGGTGTGATATTTGCCGTAGATACCGCCCACGCAGGCCGTGACCGAAGCCAGGGCGTCCCCCTCGCCGATAACGGCCAGATAGCCGTTTTCCCCCCGCTTCAGGCCGAATACCGGCAGGCGGCTGGGAAGCAGGGTATCCACGTCGGCATCCTGATCCATCGCCGCGTCGTAGCCGTACAGCTCCTGGGTGAGTATTCCCATTCTATCGGAGGAGGAGGCCGTGTCGCCGAAATCTATCAAGGTGCCCGATCCGTCCGGAAAGAGGACAAACCCGTCCTTCTCCGCTTCACTGAAGGCCGCCCCGAAATAGGGGGACAGGGACAACTGGTAGAGGGTATAGGCCTTGCTGTCATAGGCCAGATACTCCGCCGGGATCCGGATTTCCACCCCGTCCTCCGTCAATGTGTAGACCATGGTCAGATAAAAGCGGGCGGGATTCTCCTTGTGTTCCACCTGCAGCAGGGCATAATCCTCCAGCATGGTTTCATAGGTGTACCCCGCCTTGCGCAGAATGGCGTCCACCCGCTTCTCCTCCACAATCGTGATGGAACGTACGGCATAGATGTCATAGGAGGTGATGGCCTTGAACCGGTCCTTATATTCCCCCGCCTTGTCCCCCGCATCGTTCAGGGAGTAGAGCTTATAATATCGCTTGAGAGAGGCGGCGTCCTTCTCGTCGATTGCAGAAAGGATCTCGTCGAAGCGGAAGGCGGGGAGCTGTACCGGCACCAGGAGGGAGCCCTCCTCCTCCCCCAGCACCATGCGCAGAGACAGGCTGTTCCCCTGGGTGTATATCGCGTACTGTCCCAGCTTGACGCAGTCCTCATAGGCGTTGAAGGTGTCCGTCTTATTCGCGGTGTCGTAATACTGGAGAGACAGCTGGCTGAGCATCGCGGTTTTGGCATTGCCTGAAACGCCGCAGCTTTCGGCGTTATAAGGGTAGGCGGAATAGATTTGTCCGCTTCTGGCGTCCCGCACGGCCACATTCAGGTTGGAGGTGTTCACATACAGCTGAAAGGATCCGTTGTCCACCGCCGGGATCATGGCCTCCAGCATCGCCTCCGGCGTTTCATAACGCTGTTCGTCCGGCGCGTTGTCCTTTCCCGACTCGCAGGAAAAAAGCAGTGTCCCCTCCTGGGGCTTCACCACGATTTCCCGCTCCTCTCCTGTACCTTCCGCGCAGCCGCCCAGCATGGACAGGACCAAAGCGGCCGCCATGACGGGGGGCAACCATTTTCGTTTCATGCCAACTCTCCTTTCTGCCCGTCCCGGCAGAGCCGCTGCTACAGCCGCAGCATGATTTCTTCGGCCAGGCCGCCGACAAAGCCTACCATCCGTCCGATGACATTCATGAACAGCAGGGCGATGAACATGAGGATGCCCATGCCCACCACGGTCAGCAGGCAGGTGACGAGGTTCTTGAGGAATCCGTAGTCGTGTATCACCGCCATCGAGCAGAACAGCAGCACGCCGCACCAGATAAAGCCGAAGGACATGGCCATGGTCAGCAGGGACACCTCGTCGGCGGTGACGAAATTGCTGAGAAATATCACGGGGATGTGGATCAGGATCAAAGGCGTCAGGGCGTAACCCGTGGCGATATAGATATCCCGGAAGCTTCCTTCCCCGTCCATCAGGGAGGTCAGGCACCAGTTGGCGATACACCACAGCAGGAAGGGCAGCAGCACCGCGTAGATATCCGCCAGCAAATCGTAGCCGGCGAGATCCACCTGACCGGCCGAAAAAATATAGCCGGACAGCAGGGATCTGCCGATGAAGGTCAGGATAGTCAGCGCCAGCAGGCAGGTGGCGGCGCCGACGCTGCCCCGCTTTTCCCGTTTCAGATCGGAGAAGCCGTCGAAGGGGCGGAACACCACATGGAAGGCGAACATCAGCTTCTCCGGCAGGCGGTTGTTCCGCTTGCCGAAGGTGTGGGCCTTGTTGTACCGCCGGGCAAAGCGGAAAAACAGGATAAGCCCCGCGACAGCCGCGGCGGCCGCCAGTATCAGGAGGGGGAGCCAGTTCTCCATCCGCAGGGCCCGGTACTCCTTATAAGCGGCCGAATAGCTTTGGACGTCGTTCACCAGCCGGAAGCACTTCATCGCCTCCTCGTAGCGGCCGCTGTTGTAATACGCCCGCCCCATGCCGATATAGGCCAGATCGAAATTCATGTTGGCCGCCCGGATTTCCTCCCAGACGGTCAGGATATCGTCGTACTGCCGGTCGGCCTGCATCCGCAGAGCTCGATCGATCAGCCTGCCGTAGTCGGTCTTTTCAAAGGTCAGCACCGACAGATTGACCTTGTCCAGGGCCAGAATCCGATCCCCGCAGTAGGCGATGGCTTTGAGCCCCTGGGCCGTGCCCTCGGTGACGCCGGTCTTGCCGAAGGCGTACAGCAGGTTGCCGTCTAAATCATAGGTGAAAATACGGTTGCGCTTGGTATCCAGGGCGCTGTAGACATCCCCGGCCACAGCGACGTCGCTGATGGAGGAGGTGCCCTTTTTCGGATTGAACCCCGACACGGTGAAATTCACATCCCCGTAGGGCGGAAAATAGCCGTTGCGCTTGAGAATATCGCTGCCGGCGGAATTGAATTTCCGAATCGGCGCGTAGGTGCTGGCCGTGCTCCGGGACCGGATGGCCGCCAGCACGGCCGCCTCGTTGGCGGTGGAGGAGGTACCCCACACGAAGCCTCTGGGGTCCAGGGAGACATTGTTGTAATTGGTGGGCACATATTTGACCGACCGGGCTAGCTGCTCTTCGGTCATGAAGGTTCTCCAC
>CAKTXU010000188.1 GCA_934630995.1 uncultured Eubacteriales bacterium | reverse complement strand
CAGCGGCACGCCTTGCATTCCCTGCGTGTGCAGATAGTCAAACCCCGTCTGATACGTCGATACCGGCAGGCCCCCGTTATAACCCGCTACAAACGCCTTCGCCGTGTCGGTTGTGTATTTTCTGGACATTTCGCGAAGAGCGTTCACACTTTCTTCGCCCAGAGTGGCTCCGCCCGCCTCCAACGCGTCCCGGAATTCCTCCTCCGTCAGTCCACGGGCTGAACCCAGGGCCTCGTCTCCCCCAAACGCGCCGCGGATATCCGCATAGCCGTCCGTCCGGCTGGCATCCGGTGAACCCGTCCCGCCGGTTTCGCCGCCACGTTCTATGGCTTCTCCCAGCTCCCGGCTTGCCTCCACCACCGCGTCCCAATCCCGGAACATCCCCGCGAAGGTGTCCCGGGCGAAGTCTATATCTGTTGTAATGTACTGATGGAGATATGCCGTCAGCTCGGTCATGATGGGTTCAACGCTGTCAAGCTCACGTACATTCAGACCATTATGATAGTGTTCTATATTAATATCATTTGCTCTGTCTATGTAGGTGGACGAATTTAGATCGACATTGCTTGCAATAACAGCATACCATTCATGATATGCCGAATCGCCCAACTTTTCCAGTCTATGCGTACTCTCATGCGCCACAATTTGCTGCGACGGAATATCCGTCTCGCTGGATATGTAGATTGTCCCGTCCGGCGCTGTTACAGCGTCTGTGTGCTGAACGGTAGTGCCTCGACTATTGGATTCGAACGCTCCGTCTGTGATGACTACTCGAATCCCCAACCGCCCGAATATCTCCGCCGCTTTTCCGGCCTCGCTGTCCGGCGACACCTTCTGCGCCGGGGTGTAGGCTATGGACGAATTTCCGTGATGGTCTAACTGAACCTGTCCTTGTTGGCCTCCTGCCATTCCTTCAGTCGATGAATGATTTCTTCTTTCGAAAGACTGCGCATCTTCTCGTCTAACTCTTTCATTTTCTGTCTGTCCTCTTCCGTAAATTCCTCCGGTGGCTCTTCCCTCACCGGCCTGCCTGTATACATCGCTATAGCCTCCGCGAAATTCTTGGGCCTCTTGTATTCCGCCATACTCCCCGCTCCCTTCTTTATATGTCCCCATCGTACCATTATCCGCGGCGGTTTGCAATGCCGCCGCCTCATTGACGCCGGAGGTGTAGGCTAAAAACTGCCCCTCCGTCCCCATCATCCGGCCCACCAGGTCCGCCTGCTCCACCGCCGTTTCCAGCGGCACGCCTTGCATTCCCTGCGTGTGCAGATAGTCAAACCCCGTCTGATACGTCGATACCGGCAGGCCCCCGTCATAGCCCGCTACAAACGCCTTCGCCGTGTCGGTTCCATAGCCGGCCGCCGATTGATACAGCTCCGCCATCGAAGCATCCTCAAAATCCACATTTTCGAGAGGAACCGTCCTGCCGTCCTGCAGCGTGACCTCCACGCCGTTGCCGGTTACGCGGGAGATGCCGTCCACCTCCGCACGGCCGATCCGGCCCTCCACATTCACCTCAGCCCTCGCCTGCAAGGGCGTGCCCGTCTCTCTTGAGAAAGTGCGCGTCCCCATCTGGGCCCGTATATCGGACACCATCGCACCCACCTCAGCGGGGGAAATCGTATCGCCGTTGACCAGCTTTTCCGACATCTCCACCGCCGCCTTATAGGCGGAGGAATTCACATCCGATTCAAAACCCAGCCGAATGACGTCACGGAGCTGATCGGACTCTATGAGCAAACGACCGGTCGTATTATCCGATAAAAAATGTGTGGCGCTATCTATGCCTGAAAACGTACCGCCCAGCAGCATTCCCAGGAGTCCGCTGTATGCCGCCTCGTCGGTATACAGCTTAAATTCGTTATTCTCCCCCAATGTCACGTTGCGCACCAGCGGATCCAGTATTTCCTGCAGATATTCCTCCACACCCTCGCCCGCAATGGCTAAGGCTGGTTTCAATAGTTTACGACCAACCTTGCTGTTCAATAACCCAGCCGCCTTCGAATAGAGATTTGAACTCAACCGTCCTCCTAAGCCGGGTATTTTGCCCAATCCATACTGCAGGCCCCCCTCCATTAAGCCATTTGCCAATCCATAAAGAAGCGCCTCTTTCCGATTATAGCCCTGTCGCATGGCAGACTGATAGCTGTTTCCGCCCGCACTGGTCCCTAACAGAAAAGCGCCGCTGCCTCCTGTTAAAGCACCAAAAGCCATCGACGGCAGCATATTGACGACAGCCGAACCCGCGTCAAACAGCAATTGCCCCAGGTTGGAGCCCAAGATGTTCGGCCCGAACTCGATATTGTCCCGAATTTCCTGCGTAGCGAACTCCATGGGAGAGGGGGGCTGCGGGAGGGGGCTGTATCTTAATCCATTTAAGCCTTGTGAGAATTGATCCATGCCGCTCAGTATGGCGGCGGAAATCGTGCCCCAAGCGGTCAGGCTCAGATCGTCGGCCATTTTTCTGCCCAAATCACGGTTCTTACGAAAGCCAGCATCATACAGCTCCTGATCAAAGGGTTGATTTTGCTGTTTTTCCAGCTCCAGGGCCTGCATCATGGCCCCCTCTATCCATGGAATCTCCTGTCCGAGCGCCGTGACATACACCATATCCGGTCTACCCTTGTACAATTTTCCCAGAGCATCGCCTTGCTTTTTCACCTCTAAATACAGCGGATCTTCAGCCTGAATACGCTCCTTGGCCTCCTCCCACAGGGACTTCTGAAACTCATTATACTGATATTGATTCTCCACCAAATCCTGCCGGGACCTGAGTTCCTCCAAAGCCTGGGACTTTTCATCAACACTCATGCCGCTGCTATGTTTGATTTCATGCTCCTGTAAATCCAGTTCATTCTGTCGCTTGAGAATCTCTTCTTGAGGCAGTGTCCTCAGACCGTTTCCAAATTGATATAAATCGTAATCCTTTTCATCCTTCCACTGGCCCCAATAGTCCGCCTCCTTGTCCAGATTTCCGGGCAGCTTGTCAAGATACCCCCGCATCTCTTGAATGCCCTCTAAATAGGCTTTTTTCTTCTCCTCGTCCTGAATCTGCTCCGCATATCGCTCCGCATAGGTATAACTATCCAACAATCCCCGGATATCGGTTTCTACTTCACTTTTATATTGCCGGATAGAATCGGGGGCATTGTAATGATTTTGCCGGGACTGAAAATCGTTTTGTACCTTTTCATAGAAGGATGATATATCGTTGGTCCATTGCTGGGCTTTTCTACCAGTCAAATATTGTTGAAACTTATTGTATTCCTCATTGACCGGCTTTGTAATTTCTCCACTTTTTAGCTTCTCAAGATAATCCTTGAAGCTTTGCATATCTATCCCTCACTTGCCGGCATATTTTTTCTTCATGGCCGCATAATAGTCATCATAATTTGCATAGCCCGCTAAACTGGCTGCGCCGGCCTGTTTTCGGCGGGCAAATTCCGCACTCGATAGGATGTTGGATTTCCATGCGTTTGGATCTGACAAACCCGGTAAATCCTCCAGTACACTATAGAGCTGGCCTGCCTCTTCACTTGTCAAAAAACCGCTGGCAACCTGCAGGCCCAAATATCTTTCAAGCCCAGCGGCCCCCTCCTGCTTATAGATCTCCATTGCCTTATCGTTCAGGGCCATTTTATCGGTATAGGATAGTCCGGCCGGTCTATTCATCTGCTCCTGCTGCATCGCCAACTGCTTTTCGTACAAGCTGTCGGCCTTGGCGTCCTGGCTCTTCTGATAGTTGAAATTCCTTTCGTCCGTGACCTTGCCGTTCCAATAATCCCGTTCCCGGTAATCGGTGTTCTGTTTGTCAAGGAACCGGTTGTAACCGGTGTTATCCAACCCCTGAAGCATCCCCATCTGGTTATACAGGCGGGCTTCATCGTCCCTATACCGGGTATAGGCGGCGTCGTACAGCGAGGGGAGAATGCTGTTGAGCTGGTCCAGATAGCCCTGATAGGCCTGGCTCCCCGCCGTGGCCGCGGCGGAGGAGGCATAGCCGCCCGTCAGCGCCGCGGCGTTGCCGATGGTGTCTTTCATGGCCGTCTGCCCCAGATTGGTATACATATTGGTGTACATCCGGGCGAACGGATCGGCTTTGGGATCGTATTCAAAGGGCGCCGTATTCAGGATTTTATCCACCAGGCCCTGTATATTCCCGTCATACCGGCCCTGATACTCAGCCGGCGGCATGTTCTCATACGCGGCCAGCCGGTCGGCCGCGGCCGGCGCTGCGGGAGTGGGAGCGGGGGCCGCCGGGCTGCTGTCCGGCACCAGCAATGATTCACCGATACGGATGAGATTGGGGTCTTTGATGCCGTTTGTCTTCACCAAATCCGTGACGGTGGTGTTGTATCTCTTGGCGATTTTGGTCAGATTGTCGCCGGCTTGCACCGTATATTGTGCCATGGGTCATTCCTCCTCAAATGATATAGGTCACGGCAAAGGCCATGTCGGCGCCGGCGGTGCTCCCGCCGGTGAAGCCGTGACAGCACAGCCTGCCGTCCTTGCTAATGCTCAGGGTGAAGGCGTCCTTTTTCCCCGCCGGGCATAGAAACCGCAGCGCCGTTTCCGGCAGGCAGTCCTGGGGCAGCAGGGCAAAGGCCAGTGGCGTTTCTCCGCCCGCCTGTCCGGGTTCAACCGTTATTTTCCCGGTCACGCTCACCAGCCGTCCGCTCCGGCGGACCCGCACCGGCTCCAGCGCGGCGATGCCCGTATCCCCCTCCGCCCGGACTTCCAGCTTTCTCCATCCGGTATCCTCCA
>CAKTXU010000187.1 GCA_934630995.1 uncultured Eubacteriales bacterium | reverse complement strand
ATCTAGGTAGGCGAAAGTCATCATCCTTTCTTGTTACACTACCCTTCACAGTTTCGAAAGCTAATAATGTCCCTTTTTCTTGAGCTACCCGTATAAAAGTATCCGATGTTCTTCCGAACGGATAAGCCACAAACCGACTATCGCATTTCTCTGCCTGTTTATCAAAATCATCCCGTATTTGCTCTTCAGTATAAAATTCTGCAAAAGCTTTGCCATCCTTCATATTATGCATCCCATAAGTGTGAGAATAAAACTGGAGGACATCATCATTCTGCACTTCATCCTCTGACAAAACCTGTAGCTTTTGTCCGTCCCATTCTGACTTTTCCTTGGCAATATTTCGACCAATAACAAATATAGTGGCACAGAAGCCATGCTTTTTCAATATAGGCGCTGCTATTTCACGGGCAGACTTGTACCCGTCGTCGAAAGTTATCACCACGGGCCTTCCGGTTATCTCAATTTCACTCTTTTTCCATTGATAGAGTTCTTCCAGAGTGATGGTATAGAATCCATTTTCCTTAAGAATGTTCATCTGCTCATCAAATTCACCGGCCGACATGGTATCAATATTATCTTTCCACATATCAGTACTTTTTTCCACATCGGGAACAATATGATGATAGCATAATACCGGTACACTTTCAGCCTTATCTGACCGTGTAGTGGTAGTCGTGGGAGGCATAGTCACAGTCGTTTTCGGCAAAGTGGACGTAGTTACCGTCGTCGTAGTTACCGTCGTCGTGGTTGCCGTCGTTTCGAACTCCTGTATCATAGGCATGGTCGTAACCGACGTTCTTTTCGTTTGCACAGTTGTCGTATTCACAGATACCATGGAAATTTCTGCATCTACATTATCCGCACAACCTGCCAGCAAACAAATTACCACAAGTGCTGCCGCAAGGATACTACTTATATACCGCTTCAAAAAACTTTCCTCTCTATTTCCCTACTGCAAAAATCTTACAAATCTATCCTTCCGTACAGGGTGGCAGAGGCTTCCTTCTCCGATTCTGTCCGGGAAGGGGGTGTGGCGCCGTCCGCCGTGGGCAGTGGGTTGCTGCGGGGAATGAATTCCCGGATTTGACGGGGGGGACGTTCGGGCGCGACATCGCTTCTTGCAGGACGGTTTCCTCCCCGTTCGGGGCGGTTCGGGCGGCTTCCCTCCCCGTCATCGGCGGAACGGCCGCCGCTTTTGCGGTTTCCCTGGGGACGGGGAGGCCGTCCAGACGAGGAACGCGCGGGCTTGTCCTTATTGGGATTGTCGTCGGAAGGGCCGATGACAACATGGCGGTTGGGCTCGGTGCCGACACTCCAGGAAATCACGCCCTCCATATCCTGAATAGCGGTGTGGATAATACGGCGCTCATAGGGATTCATGGGTTCAAGAGAGGTGCGGCGCCCGGATTTCGCTGTCTGGGTACCTATCTTTTTAGCCAACTCCCGCAGAGACTCCTCCCGGCGCTCCCGATAATTTCCCACGTCGATGGTCACTCGGTAATAGGCGTTGTCGACACGGTTGGCTACAAGGCCCGTCAGATACTGCAGAGCGTCCAGCGTCTCCCCGCGCCTGCCGATAATGGGGCCGAATTCGTCACCGGAGAGGGCCAGACGACAGCCGTTTTCCTCCTCCTTGACGGCTATCTCGGCGCCGGTAAAGCCCATGTGCGCGAGAATATCCTTGAGGTACGAGGCGGCGGTGACGGCCGGGGTAATGTCCACCCACCCGCGCACCCTTGCGGGACAGCCGCCGAATAGTCCCAAGGTCTTCTTCTGGGGCTGCTGCAGGACTTCCGTTTTCATGTCTTCTACTGAAACCCCCAGCTCCAAAGCGGCGGCACGGGTCGCTTCCTCGATAGTGGCCGCTTCCTTGATGGCTTCCTTCTGCAAACCAGTCATTCCTTTCCAAGCGGGAGTCATTCCCCGCTGTTATTTTCCTCATCGTTTTCATCCTGCCGCGCCGGTTCCGTTTCGGACGGCTTATCCGCAGCGGCTTCCCTTTTTCGCAGCTTGTTGGGATTTTTGGTAGCCTGCACAGGTTTCTTGTTGGCTGTCGCGGCCTCCAGACGCGCTCTTTCCGCCGCCTGCGCCTCTTCCTTTTCCCGGCGTACCCGATCCTCTTCCTCTTTTCGCCGCGCTTCGGCAAGCCGTTTTTTATCCTCAGCCCTCTTGCGGCGGCGTTCATCATACTCCGCCTGGGCCTGAGCACGGATTTTAGCGGGATTGTACATCTTGTTAAGCACAATGGTCTGAACCACGGCTATCAGATTGGAGCATATCCAGTAAATACCGACGCCGCCCGGAACGGTGAAGGTGATGAACAGGGAGAACAGGGGCATCATGATCATCATCATGACATTGGAGCAGCCCTGACCCGGCTGATCGCCGGCAGTCATCTGCTTGGTATAATGCAAGGAGATAAGGCTGGAGGCCAGGGCGGTGAGGCCGGATATCAGAGGAATGAGCCAAAGAATATTGATCCCCTTAAAGCCGTTCCTCCAGGGATTGTTGAGCAGCGTATCTCCGAAGAAATCGAACTGGCCGCGCAAAGCCACAATCTGATCATAATACTCCTGAGACTGTCCCGGCGCCACCTTCTCGATATTGGCTTTGACTTCCCCTTCATATTGATCGAGATAGCCCATCATCCGCAATTCTCTATAGTATCCGCTAAACTCCGAACGCGATACTTTGCCCGCATCTTTATCCTCGGTTTTGCCGTCCTCCTTTAGCGGATTCTGGATGGCGTCCACCGCGGCGGTAACGACGGTATCGGGCATGTGTACCAGATGCTTGAGGGGCATATAGATAACCGAAATGATACCCATCAGGACAACCATCTGCACAATCATCGGCAGACAGCCGCCGGTCATGCTGACCCCTTCCTTTTCATAAAGCTCCTGCTGCTTCGTGGCCAGCTTCTGGCGGTCCTGACTATATTTTTTCTGTATGCGTTCCAGCCGGGGCGCCAGCTTGGCGCGTTCACACTGGCTTTTCTGGGATTTCAGGGACAGAGGGAAGGTCGCGAGCCTGACCACCAGGGTAAACAAAAAAATGGCGACAAAATAGTTTTTAACCAGCCCGTAAATGAACCACAATACATACCCCAGCGGTATGGCGATCAAATCAAAGATGATATTCAACCGTACGTCCTCCGTTCCGCGCCGGCCCATTGTTTTTCGGGTAACCGCGCGCTACAAATCCTCTTGATGGTGCGTATCGTTTCCGTCCGCCGCACCGGGCGGCAGAGACGGCTGTTTTCCTCTTTTATTCGGTTTTTTTTCCGGGACGGGATCATAGCCATGCCCACCCCAGGGATTGCAACGTAAAATACGCCATACCGCCAAACCCGTCCCCTTGAGGACGCCGAACCGCTCTATCGCCTCAATGGCGTAAGCCGAGCAAGTGGGCGTAAACCGGCAGGCGGGCGGCCTGTGGGCGGAAATGGCACGCTGGTAAAAATGGATACTCCCCACCAGCAGGGATTTCAGCGGATTCCGCCAGCCATGGCGGGCCGCCTTATCCGCCTTCATTTCGCAAGCACCCCTGCCTTTATCAGCTGTGCTTCCATTATCCTGGCTATATCCGTGCTCCTGAGGGCGGCCGTGCGGGTGCGGGCGACAAACACCAAATCCCACCCACCCTTTATCCGGGGCAACAAACTGCGGTACGCTTCCCGAATTACGCGGCGGCAGCGGTTGCGCTTGACGGCCTTGCCCAATTTTTTTCCCGTGGTGATCCCCACCCGGGGGACACCCAGCCGGTTTTTGCGGACATAGGTGACCAGGGCCGGGTGCACCTGGGATTTTCCGCGATAATAGAGGGTGCGGAAATCCTTATTGGTGTTGAGCACGGTCAGTTTCATCCGTCAAACCTTCCGTTTCTTTGTATCGTCGTGACAGAAAACAAATCCTTCCTTCGCCTACAAAAAAGAGCCACACAATGGTGGCCCCTTTTAATAGGTAAGGCGTTTTCTTCCCTTTGCTCTCCTGCGAGCCAGCACCTTGCGGCCGTTTGCAGTAGCCATTCTCTTCCGTAAGCCATGTTCCATTTTACGATGCCGTTTCTTCGGTTGATAGGTACGAAGCATGCGTCATCCTCCTTTCGGCAGCCAACTTCTGAGCCGCAGCCCGTCTGACGGCGCCACAGCCTTGCGAAGATATATTATATATCAGGGCCGGGATAAAAGTCAAGACGAAAACCCTTACAAAACCGAAGTTTTCCGAGTTTTTTTCGACGTTAGTGGTTGTCCGGTAAGGAGACACTACATATTGCGGTTTTACAAAAAAGAAGCGGCAGTTTCTATTTTCACCAGAGGTTTTTGACCCCCTGGATAGCCTTAAAATCCATTTTAAGGCCGTATTTTGCCTTTATAGTTGTAAAAAGGGGTAAAGATTAAAATTCTTCCGATTGTGCCAAATAGCGTTGAAATGAAGGAGGGAATGTGCTACAATTGACTGTAAGCCTGTGCAGAGTAAAGATCGGTCCCCGCGGCGGCCGAATGTGTTTTAAGGAGTTTTTGCGTCATGGAAACCATCAAGGAAGCTTGGTCCGGGATTCTCGAGTATCTTCATGGAAACCTCAGTGAGGTGGCGTATAATACCTGGATCACCTGCATTGAGCCCCGCACCATCGAGGATGGGGAGGTGGTGGCCTACGTCCACACCAATTTTCAGAAGAAAATTGTTATCGAGCATTATGCGGACAAGCTGACCCAGGCTTTTGAAGAGGTTTTGGGGATCCCTCTGGGATTGCAGATTCGCTCGGAG
>CAKTXU010000186.1 GCA_934630995.1 uncultured Eubacteriales bacterium | reverse complement strand
CCGTTACAAAAAGCGTTTTTTCATGACCGTTATCGGCATTGCTGGCTGTACGGCCCTGCTGGTGACCGCCTTCGGCCTGCGGGATTCCATTTCGGATATCGTTGATAAGCAATTCAATGAGCTGTATCAGTACAACCTGACCATCAGTGTCAAGAACGCCGATGTGCCGGAAACCGATCCGGATGTCAAGGCGGTGCTCGAGAACAAAGCCATGGTCAGCGACACCCTGGCCGTGCACCAGGAAACCGGCACCGTCCACACGGATAAGGGGAACAAGGACGCCACCCTGTATCTGCCGAAGGAAAGCGCCAGGCTGGAGGAATTTATCCATCTGCGGCGGCGGACATCCGGCGAAAAGGTGCCCCTAACCTCCGAGGGGGTTCTGCTGACGGAAAAGCTGGCGGAAACCATGGGGATTAAGGCGGGAGAGTCCATCGAGCTCAGCAATGCCGACGGCGTTACCGCGCAGGTCAAGGTGACCGGGGTGGTGGAGAATTATGTGGGTGGATACGTGTTCATGACCCCCTCCCTGTACGCCTCGGCCTTCGGCGGGGAGCCGGCGTATACCACTCTGCTGGCCAAGGTCCCCGACAGCTCGGAGGCAAACCGGGAAGCCGTGTCCCAGGCGCTGCTGAAATCCAGCTATGTCAACGCCGCACAGTTCTCTACCGATTTGAGCAAGAGCTTCTCCGATGTGATCAAGAGCATCGACTACATCGTCATCGTGCTGCTGATCGCGGCCGGGCTGCTGGCTTTCGTGGTGCTCTACAATCTGACCAACATCAATATCACCGAGCGGCAGAAGGAGATCGCCACCATCAAGGTGCTGGGATTTTACGACCGGGAGGTGTCGGCGTATATCTACAGGGAGACGGCTATATTGGCCATCATCGGCACAGCCGTAGGGCTGGTGCTGGGCATCTTCCTCCACGCCTTTGTGGTCAAGACGGCGGAGGTGGACATGGTGATGTTCGGCCGCTCCATCAAGTGGCTGAGCTATCTGCTCGCCGCGGTGCTGACCCTGTTCTTCTCAGTGCTGGTCAATCTGGTGATGTACCGCAAGCTGAAAAACATCGACATGGTGGAATCCATGAAAGCGGGCGAATAGGAGGAGACGGCTATGCGGGGCTGGTTGGCGGCAGCGGCCGCGGTGATGATGCTCGGTATTCTGACACCGTGGCATCTAAAGCTGAAAAAAGGACCCAACCGCGCCCTGTCCGCCGTAGTCAAGGGGACGTGTACCCTGGTGGCAGCCGGGCTTTGCCTGGCGGGATGTCTGCGGGAGGGCGGACTTGCCGACTGGTGGCTGTTGGCCGGGCTGTGCCTGTGCCTCGCGGGGGATGTCCTCATTATATACCATTTTCTCGGGGGGATGGGGGCGTTCTTGCTGGGACACCTGGCGTACATTGCCGCCTTTCTCTGCCGCGCGCCCTTCTTTGCAGGCAGTGTCCCGGTCTTTATCGGGGTATTCGGGCTCATCGTCCTTCTATTCTGGCGGGCCATCCCCACTTTGGGGAAGTCGTGGCCGGCCTATGCGGTTTATGCGGCGGTGCTCTCCGCCATGTTGTCGGTGGCAACGATGCTGCCCGCGGCCCCTGGAAAATGGACGTGGAGGACGGCGACGGGCGCGGTGCTTTCCACGGCGTCGGATCTGCTGCTGGCGCGGAACATGCTGAAAAAAACCGGCCCCTTTGCCGATTGGCTCAGCCTGACCTGCTATTACACTGGACAACTGCTGCTGGCGCTGAGCGTGTTTTTATAAGGACGAAAGGGGAAAGCGTTTGCGGGCCATATTTTATGACCCGCGAGCGCTTTTGTCTGTGAATCTTTATCAATACGCCTTAAAAGAGGCTGAGGTATTCACTGCCGGTGCTTTCGATATACCTCTCAAGCAGCGCGTCCAGACGGGTTCCATGGTGGTGAGGACGCGCTATGAACTGTGACTCAATTTCTATCATGGATTGGAGACACTAGAGCCGCATGATTCGTTTCAGGACTTTAGGTATTTATCATTGCTGTCGCTGTGAAGAAAGTTCCCTCCCCCTTGCAAAACGGCATGGAACACCTTATACTGAGATAGCGAGGTGAATGAGATGGTGGATAGGGACACTCTGGAAGCGATGCGGGTAATGATGCGTGAAGAAATGGAACCCATGCGCGCAGATATCCGCACCCTTAAAGATGACATGCAAACCATGAAGAGTGACATGCAAACCATGAAGAGTGACATGCAGTTCATGAAGGATGACATGCAATTCATGAAGAGTGATGTGCAATTCATGAAGGATGACATGCAATTCATGAAGAGTGATGTGCAAACCATGAAGGATGACATCCAATCTCTGAAAGCCGACGTGTCGCAGATGCCGGCTATGCGACGGGATATCAATCTCATTCTGGAGAGCCAGCAGGGTATCAATGACAAATTCAAGAAGCTGGACCAGGTGGCGGAGGACGTGGAGGAGATCAAGATCAAGGTCACCGCGCTGGAAGCCGTCACCAAGGATAACACCTCGCAGATCCGGGAGTTGCGCATCGCGAGATGAGACAAAAAGCCGCCGTCCTCCGGGACAGCGGCTTTTATGCTGAATCGGCAACAGGGCGGTCACCCAGGGAGGAAAGCCGGATACCCGTTTCCGGGAAGGCTTTGCGCAAGGGGAAGAAAAGAGAAAACAATCAGGAATCCGCCCTCTGCAAAATGTAGGGGGCGGACGCCATTTTGTTCTTTTTATTAGAATAGCTATGCCGTCACCAGGCTGGGCAGAGCGGCGCAGACGACAGGCTCCGCCGTCTGTGCCTCCAGCGGCATTTCCAGCAGAGAAATTTCTGTCAACCGGTCGTCCTCGAGCCGGTAGGTTTTGACCTCGTAGGGGCCGAAGGGGATTTCCGCACGCAGGCCGTCCATTTTCAGAACGGCGCCGGAGGACACGGCCCGGGGATTGTACAGACGCAAAACGATACCATCCCCGGAAACCGCCTTTTTCATAGCCGTCATCACCGCACCCGTGATGCATATGGGATGGTTTACATAGGCGGGCTGATCATAGGTGGTGGAGAAAAGAGGAAGGGCGGGGGGCATCTCCAGAAAAGCCTGGGCCTCGGTTTCGCAGGAGGCTGCCAGGGAATCGGGAGCACCCACAACGACTCGGAAATGGAAATGCCATTCCCCCTGTCCGGAACGGTGGCTGAAGCATTCGTCGGGAAGAAGAGGCCTGTTGGGAATCGGGTGGGCCGTATAGGCAGGGGAGCGGACCAGATTGCAATAGAGGCTTTCGGCGTCGGCCATGTAGCCGTAGCTGATATCGCTGAGGATGCACAAAGCGTCCTCCTCCCCGGCGAGAAGGGCCCAGCGCTGGCCAACGGTTTCCATGCCGTCGGCCGGGACGGTCTTGACGCCGAACATGTCCTGAACCGAATACTTGGGCGCTGTGAAATGATGTGGGAACCGCAGCCGGAGCAGAGCGTCCTTTTCATTCCAGTAGAGGGTCACATCGATATCCAGCGTGGGGGAATGCTTGGACAAGGCATAGGCGACCCGGGCGGAGGAGGAGCCATAGGCGAAAAGCGCCTCGATGACGGTGCGGACCTCTCCGTCCTCCAAAATCCTCACGGGCTGAAAACCGCCGTCCGGCCTATCCGAACGGTGGGTAAAAACGGCGGCCTCCTCCGGGCTCATCAGACGGAACCGTCCGGCCTCCTCGTTCATTTTCAGCCGTTTCATCTCCCAGGGGTCGGCGCTGTCCCGGAAAACGCAGAGCTGTCCGAAGCCTCCGGAAGATACCGTCCGCCCGTCATAGGTGAGATCCCGGGGCAGCCCCTCCGCCGCCGAAAGCCGCAGCCTGAGCCGGCCTCCGTCGCCCGCGAGGGGGAGATCCTCCGTCAGAGCCCGTATGGGGCGGGGAAGGAAGGGGCGCATGATCATCCGGCATTCCAGCCGTTTTATGGACATAGGGGGGAGGGTGGCGAAAAAGGTGATTTTTTTCCGCCAGTCCAGGTTGATATTGCTTTGCTCCTTCTCCAGTTGGGAGGGGAGGCGCTCCTCCCCGTCATAGAGCTCCGCATCCGTACACAGATCGCTCCAGTTCTGATCAGGCAGCATGTATTCGCAGGAAAAGACGCCGGTGACGGGGACGGGATGGGGATTGTACAGCAGGATGGGGATGGTATCCTCCCTGGCCTTGGGCTGGCCCTGGGCCAGGGCGAAAAAGGCGGAGGTGACGACATCGTCGCAGATTTGCAGGCCGTGGGACAGCTTGCGCAGGGTGTTCTTTTCTGCGGATTGGACGCAGGCGCCGGCCAGAATATCGTGGAACTGGCAGAACAGCAAATCCCTTTCCGCCTCACCCAGAGCGGCGGACGGATAGTGGACAAGCCCGTTGCGCATAGCCTGCGTCGCCATTTTTTCCGCCAGGAATAAGCGGCTTTCCAGGAGGCGGTTGAGCTGCTTGACAGCCGGCAGGGAGGTGTAGCAGCCGACGAAGATGGGGTTGAGATCCCGGCGGAAGGACGGCAGGCATTCCGGAATCAGCTCGGAGAAATAGGCCTCGGGGACGGAGTGAAAAATTTCAACCCTGCCTCGATACCGTTCGATGAGGGCCTCAATATCGTGGAGATCCTTGTCGGAGGGGCCGCCGCCGTGGTTGCCCACCCCCCAGAGACGCATACCTGTGCCGGGAAGGGCGTCTCCGCCGTTTTCCTGAATATAGTCCTCGATGGCCCCGGCAGCGTTGCCCCGGGGCGTGTTTTAGCTGGGGTTGAGACGCCTGGCCA
>CAKTXU010000185.1 GCA_934630995.1 uncultured Eubacteriales bacterium | reverse complement strand
GTTCGCACCCCGAAATCTACCTCAATGGAGGAGATAAACGCCGCTGTCCGCGAGGCTTCCCGGACCACCATGCGGGGCATCTTGGGCTACACCGAGGATGCGGTGGTGTCCTCCGACTTCTATTCCGATCCGCGCACCTCGATTTACGACGCCACGGCCGGCATTGGTCTGAACCCCAATTTCTTCAAGCTGGTTTCCTGGTATGACAACGAGTGGGGTTATTCCAATAAGGTTCTGGACCTGATTGCGCATATGAGCAAGGTCGACGGAGAGTGAGCATGTGATGCGAAAAAACGCCCCGCCTTCCGCCGGAGAGGGCGAAGGGTCGGGGCGTTTTCAATCGTCGTCCGTATCGGTTTTTTTCCGCAAGGCCAGATCGCACAGCAGGCCGGATATCACACCGGCGCCCAGCGTGACGGGCGCAATTTCCAGCGCGGCGTTCTGATATTGTATGGTCCGGAAGTAATCCGCGGTGTAGGGTGCTATGTAGCTGAGAATCAGAGCGAATACATAGAGCACGATGGTAAATTGCAGACTGCCGTGGATTACCTGACGGGAATAGGTGTGCAGATGCCGGAAATCCTGCACGGTTTTTTTGAAGAGCTTTCGCATGAGACATCCCTCCTTTTGGGACAGCGGTCCGGTTTCTTTCAACTATATTGTAACACAAGGCTTTCCGCCGGCTCAATGCGCAAAAATTGCCAGCATGCAGGGAGACTGAAGATATGAGAATCGGGGCATCGACCGCCAATCTATATCCGGCGCTGACGGAAAAGGCGCTGGACACGCTTTTAACGCTGGGCTTCCGGGAAGTGGAGGTGTTCCTCAACACGGAATCGGAGGCGGAGCCGGATTATCTCCGGCAGCTGCGCCGCGCGGCGGACAGGGCCGGCGCCCGCATCCGTTCCCTGCATCCCTATATTTCGGGTACGGAGCCCTATCTTCTTTTTTCCGCTTATGATCGCCGTCTCCAGGACGGCCTGAAAATTTATGCAAAGCTGTTTCGGGCGGCGCAGCTGTTGGGCGCCGAGCTGGTTGTGATGCACGGAGACAAGCTGGGCGGGATCCTGCCGGTGGAGGAATCGGTGGCCCGGTTTGAACGCCTTTATGATCTGGGACGGACCTATGGCGTGACCCTGGCCCAGGAAAATGTGAACCGGTTTCGTTCGTCGGATCTCGACTATATCCGCGCCATGCGCGCGCAGCTTGGCGAAAAAGCGCATTTTGTGTTGGACGTCAAGCAGTGCCGCCGTTGTGGCCTTTCCCCCTTTGCTATGGCCGAGGCAATGGGAGATAAAATCGTCCATGTCCATGTCAGCGATCAAAGCGGGGAGAAGGACTGCCTGATACCCGGACGCGGAAATACTGATTTTAAGCGGCTTTTCTCTCTGCTTCGTTCTAGCGGCTTTAACGGTACCGCAATGCTTGAACTCTACCGCAGTAATTTTGATGCGCCTGAGGAACTGCTGGAGGGGTGGGATTTCCTGGAAAATATTTTGACGGCGTTACAAAACCCGAAATAAATATCCTGTCGAATGGACGGATAAAACAGGGGAAACCGCCGTCGATTTCGGTCGGACGATTCCAATTGACATCGGCGTCCCCCATGGGATAAGCTGGATACGCAATTTGTCGATTGGAAAGGACGTTGACGAAAATGGCGAACGGTGAAGCAATCGAAACAGCGGTGATTTCTCACTGCCGGGTGGTGCCCTCGGCGTTGTGTGCGGATGGAATGGAGCGAACATATCCCACCTTCGGCATCCGGCTCGCGTATACCGACGGGACGGAACTGGAATTTCCCGACGTTTCTCCCCGGTGGGACGAGGCGGCGTGTCTGGCCGATAGATTGTGCGGACAGGATGTCGGGGCGGATATGGTTCCGTATGTCGTTTATGATTTTCTCTGCTCCCTCTGAGGGAAAACACGGCGTGGTTGGGAAAATTTTCTTGCACTTTTCTGCATGTTTTGCTATACTGGGTGTAAATCGAACAAAGGAAGCCACGAGACGTACGGGTAAATCGGCTTGGAGTGATTATGATGAAATGTCCTTTCTGCGGATATGAGGAAAGCAAGGTCATCGATTCCCGCCCTACGGATGAGGGGACCCGCATCCGCCGCCGCCGGGAGTGCCTGAGCTGTCAGAAACGGTTTACCACCTATGAAATCATTGAGAGCCTTCCCATCATTGTTGTCAAAAAGGACAAGTCCCGGGAGGCGTTCGACCGCAACAAGCTGCTCAACGGGATGCTGCGGGCCTGTCAGAAGCGTCCGGTATCCATCGAGACGCTGGAACGGGCCGTGGACGATATCGAATCCCAGATTCAGAATTCCCTGGACAGGGAGGTTATCTCCACCCGGATAGGGGAATATGCCATGTCCAAGCTTAAGGATATCGATGAGGTGGCTTATGTCCGCTTCGCTTCGGTTTACAGACAGTTTAAGGACATCAACAGCTTTCATGAGGAAATCAACCGTCTGCTGCTGGACGGGGACGATGACAAGAAATAATCTTGTATCTTTCATAAAAAAGGCCCGCCCGCAGGCGGGCCTTTTTTATTGGCGCATTCAGAAGCCGTATCGTGAGAAGAGGGAAAATATCGCCGTTTTCATCGCCTCCGGGGACGCACATAACCTCCGGCGTCTTCATAGGATGTAGCAAGATTATCCTTTGGAGGTCAATCATATGAGTAACATAGAGACTTTTGCCGTGATAGGCGGCGATCTCCGATCCGCTTATCTGGCAGGCCTGCTGGCCGCGGACGGCTATAAGGTCATTACATCCGGGTTCGACAGCACCGATCTGCCGCCCTGTGTGACCGGCTGTACCAATCCGGCTCAAGCTGTATCCCTGGCGGATTGCGTGATTCTGCCCTTGCCCATTACCACCGACGGCTCCACTATCAACGCCCCTTTTTCCCGCATGCGCATTACCCTGGATCAGGTTCTCAACGCCCTTCATCAGAAGCAGCTCCTTTTAGGGGGACAGGTATCCGAGGTGGTGGAAAAGGAGGCAGAGAGCCGAGGGCTGGTCATCCACGACTATTTCCAGCGGGAAGAATTGGCGGTACAGAATGCCGTTCCCACCTCAGAGGGGGCCATCCAGCTTGCCATGGAGGAGCTGCCGGTCACCATCAACGGCGCCAACTGTCTGATAACCGGCTACGGGCGCATCGGCAAGACCCTGTCGCGGCTGCTGATTCTGTTGGGAGCGAACGTCACGGTGGCTGCCCGGAAATTTTCCGATCTTTCCTGGGCGGAGGCTCAGGGCTGCGCTTCCATCGAGATGAGCCAGCTGCAAAATGCCGGGGATTTCGACGTGATCTTCAACACCGTCCCCGTTATGCTGTTCGACAAGGACATCCTGTCGGGTCTGAACAAAAACACCCTTCTCATCGATTTGGCCTCCCGGCCGTGCGTTGTGGATTTCAACGCGGCGGCGGATTTGCAGATCAAGACCATCTGGGCGCTGTCCCTGCCCGGCAGAGTCGCGCCCAAAAGCGCCGGCCTCATCATCAAGAATACCATTCTGAACATGATTAAGGAGGGCGTGCAATGAACGGCCTGAAAATCGGCTTTGCCCTGTCCGGTTCCTTCTGTACCTTCGACAGGGTGATTGCCCAGATAGAAGCCCTGGTTGGAGCAGGGGCGGCAATCACGCCGATTCTGTCCTTTAACGCCGCGGCGCTGGACACACGGTTCGGCAAGGCGGAGGATTTCAAGACGAAGCTGCGGGAGCTCACCGGCCATGAGCCGCTGACGACTCTCACCGAGGTGGAGCCCATCGGACCGAAGAAGCTGTTCGACGTTCTGGTCGTGGCCCCCTGTACCGGCTCGACTCTGGGCCGCCTGGCGAACGGCATCAGCGATACCCCCGTCGCCCTGGCGGTTAAATCCCATCTGCGGCGCAGCCTGCCGGTGATACTGGCTGTCTCTACCAACGACGCCCTGGGGGCCTCCATGCGGAATATCGCCCTGCTCAAAAACACCAAATTCATCTATTTCGTCCCTATGAGCCAGGACGACGCCGTCAATAAGCCCAATTCCCTGGTGGCAGATTTCACCCGTATTGGGGATACCATTCTGGCGGCCCGGGCGGGTACGCAGCTGCAGCCGCTGTTTCTTTGAGGAAGGCCGTCTTGCATCCCCGGGGCGGGCGTGTTATAATGGCACTGTAAGGCCGCCGGGGGCGGGAATATGAAAAGGAATGGATGAGTAAGATGATAGCGCTAGCCTGCGATCATACCGCGCTGGATATGAAAAAAGAGATAATGTCCCTGCTCGACGAGATGGGGCTTGATTACAGGGTCTTGGGCACCTGCTCGAAGGATAGCTGCGATTATCCCGTGTTCGGCGCCCGGGCGGCCAGGGCGGTGGCCTCCGGCGAGTGTGAACGGGGAATCGTCATCTGCGGCACCGGCGTGGGTATCTCACTGGCGGTCAACAAGGTGAAGGGAATCCGCTGTGTGGTTTGCAGCGAACCCTATTCCGCCCAGATGGCGCGGCTGCACAATAATGCCAATATGCTGGCCTTCGGCGCCCGTGTCATCGGGCCGGAGCTGGCCAAAATGATAACCCGTACCTTCCTGGAAACCGATTTCGAGGGAGGGCGTCATCAGCGGCGCGTGGATATGATCATGGCCATTGAAAACGGTTCGTTTCCCGAATAAATGCAAGAGGCTGTACGGTTCTCCGCACGGCCTCTTTTTGCGGTCCCACTAATTGGCTGAAAGGAATGATCAAAAGGAATGGAAAAAAAGTCGCAGGTAAATCC
>CAKTXU010000184.1 GCA_934630995.1 uncultured Eubacteriales bacterium | reverse complement strand
GCGTTGCCGACGCTAGTCGGCAGGAAGGGACTTCGTCCCGACAGCCGTTTTCGTGGGCGGCCGGTAGAGAGTCGGACGCGCACAGGCTGAGAGGCCGCCTGGCGGCCATGAGCGCTGGTAAAGCTTGTTATTTGTAGCTCATAAGACCAGCGCTGAATACAATTCCCTCCTTCTAGGGCTATCCGCTCAAAAAAATAAATAGGCATGGCTCATTTAAACTGGCCGTCATGATCATCTCTCATATCGTTTATATGTAGTATAAATCATCAAAGCGCACAAAGATATATTACAATGAGACTACATTTTGATATTAACTTGTATTACATGAGCTACAATCAACTGGTTACAAGGTCGAACGGCCTTTTCCAATACAATAAAAAGCCCGCGTGACACAACGCGGGCCAATAAAAATCGACGGGTCTTTTCTCACGGCTGTCCCGCCCTTGTCAGCTCGAAAGCCTCCTTCCCCGTCATATGCTCAATCACCATTTCCAGCAAACACAGCGGCTTCCATTCCCGTGCGACGGCCCGCCACCGCCGCCTTTTTCAAAAGGCGGGCGAAAACTCTACTTGTATTCTTTTGCAACGCGGCATTAAACGGTCATATCGATTCCGTTGACAGAGCTTGCCGCAGGACAGGCTCTATTCTGTCCGCCATCCGCAGGAATCCCAGATCGTTGGGGTGGCAGCCGTCCACGGTGCAGGCATCCCTGTCCCGCCCCTCAAACAGCGTCTCCCCATCCACAAACCAAACCGCTTCTCCCCGGTTCACAGCCTCCGCATAGGTGCGCCGCACCACCTCCCGGCGGCAGCCGTCCTCCCCGGCGGCGCTGTAGTCGGGTTTGGTGACGAAAACAACAGGCAGCGACGGACACGCCTCCCGCACCACGCGGTAAAAGGGGGCGTGGGTCTGCTCGAGATAAGCCGCGTCGGGCGCGTTATGGTCGTAATCCATCACAAACGCCGCCGGGTTCAGGGCGGCGATATGACGCGCCATGCTCCCCTCTCCCCGGGCATTGCCGCTGAAGCCCAGGTTGACATACTCCATGGACAGCCTGCGAGACAAAAGCGCCGGATAGGCGTTGCCCGGCCGGGAGGCACAGCCTCCCTGGGTGATGGAGGAGCCGTAAAACACCACCGGCTTTCCGACGGCATAGGGCGCGGGCTCCAGCAGCGCGCTCTCCGGCTCCAGCCCAATTTCCAGAAGGTCCACCCCGTTGTAGAGGGGCAGGCAGAGGGTGATTTCCCGCATCGCCCGCCCGGGAAAGACGGCTTCCCCCGCCACCTCCCGGCTTTCCGTCTCCGGCATGAAATTTTTCTGAAAAACGGGCGTCTCCCCGCTCTGCGCGGCATACAGGTCAAAGCCGGAGGAACCGGACAGGGGCATGTGGGACATGCGGCAGACAAAACCCAGCGTCGCCCGCAGCCCAATCCGCCGGGAATCGGTTTTAAAGCGCAAGCGCACTCCCGCCGTGCAGGCGGCGATCTCCCGCACAGCCTCGGGGAACGCCTCCTCCCCCTCCTTGGGCAGACGGCGGACCGGCGCCGCCCAGCGGGGGGACGCCGCGCCGTGGAGGAAAAAATACGGATGGTCCGGGGAGATCCACCGCAATCCGTCCCCCGGCTTTCCCTCCAGACAGAAGCGTTTGTCAAGCTCCGCGATTTGCATAAAGCATCCTTCCCTTCCATTTTTCAGCCTTTCGGCAGGTTTGCCCTTTGCGTGGATAATAGCGGCCCCGGCGCGGAGATGCCCTGAAACCCCGGCTCATCGCCCTGTTTTACTCCGTGTCCGATTGGAATGACAAGGGGAATCGTCTTTGCCACGGCCTGAAACGGACAGGGAACATTCGCTTGTTGACTTCGGCACACCGAACCGGTATACTAAAAAGGATAGTTTCAAATTTTCAGGTATGCGCACTATGGACGGAGAGTCCATAAAGACCATCCGGACGGGAGATACGGCATGATAAGGACGGTCCTGTTTGATTTGGACGGCACGCTGCTGCCCATGAATCAGGAGATTTTTACAAAAGACTATTTCAAGCGGCTGGTGGATAAGCTCGCGCCCCACGGCTATGACCCCAAAAAGCTGATCGACGCCATCTGGGACGGGACGGCCGCCATGGTGCGCAACGACGGCAGGGAATCCAACGAAACCGTTTTCTGGAGACGCTTTTCCGAAACCTTCGGCGAAAAGGCCCTGCGCGACAGGCCGCTGTTCGAGGAATACTACCGGGTTGAGTTTCAGCAGGTGGCCGGGGTGTGCGGCTATACCCCGGAGGCAAGAGCCATCGTGGACGCGCTGAAACAGGACGGTTATCGCCTGGCGCTGGCGACGAATCCCATTTTTCCGGCCGTCGCCACCGAAAGCCGCATCCGCTGGGCCGGGCTTTCGCCGTCGGAGTTCGAGCTGTACACCACCTATGAGAATTCCAGCACCTGCAAGCCGAATCCCGCGTATTACCGGGATATTCTCGAAAGGCTCGGCTGCCGGGCGGACGAATGCCTGATGGCCGGCAACGACGCGGAGGAGGATATGGCCGCCTCGGCCGTGGGGATGCGGGTCTTTCTGCTGACGGACTGCCTGATCAATAAAGCGGGCCGGGATATCACCCAATTCCCGCGGGGCGGCTTCCGTGAGCTGTACGCCTATCTTGCCAACGAAAATAAGTGAAAAGGGACGGCCGATATGAAGCAGAAAACCGCCATTGTCACCGACTCCAACAGCGGCATCACCCAGGATCTTTCCCGGGAGCTGGGGATTTTCACCATCCCCATGCCCTTTATCATCGACGGGGAAACCTACTACGAGGATATCAGCCTCACCCAGGAGGAATTCTACGCGAGGCTGGGCAGCGACGCCGACATTGCCACCTCCCAGCCGGCGGCGGGAGAGGTGCTGGAGCTGTGGGACAAGGTGCTGGAGGACTATGACGCCCTGGTGCACATCCCGATGTCCAGCGGCCTGTCGGGCGCCTGCGCGACAGCGGCCGCCCTGGCCCACGACTATGACGGCCGGGTCGCGGTGGTGAACAACCAGCGGATATCCGTCACCCAGCGGCAGGCGGTCATGGACGCCCTGGAGCTGGCCGGGGCGGGGAAATCCGCCGCCGAAATCCGGGATATCCTGGAGAGCGTGAAATTTGAATCCAGCATCTATATCATGATGGACACCCTGAAATATCTGAAAAGAGGCGGCCGCGTCACCCCCGCCGCCGCCGCGATAGCGACCGTACTGCAGCTCAAGCCCGTGCTGCAAATCCAGGGGGAAAAGCTGGACGCCTTCGCCAAGGCCAGAAACGAACGGCTGGGCAGGGGCATCATGCTCGAGGCCATGCGCAAGGACATCGAAACCCGCTTCGGCGGCGCGGACCAGGTCCGCGTGTATGTCGCGCACACCCACAACGAGGCCGCCGCCCGGGATTTCGCGGAGACAATCCGGGCGGAGCTGGGCGTCGAACCCGTCTACTGCGATCCCCTGTCCCTGAGCGTGGCCTGCCATATCGGGCCGGGTGCGCTGGCCGTCGCCTGCTCCAAAAAGCTGCCCCCTTATTGATTTTATCCGTACCGGCGCTCCCTCACGCTGCGCAGGTATTCCCGGATGCCGTCCTCCTCGTCCTGCCTGTAGGAAAAGCCGCCGTGGGCCGCCACCGGCAGGGCGAGGGTGTGAAACAGGCCGCACATGGCGAAGACCGCCTTCCAGATGTCCTCCGGATTGCCTCCCGCGTAAGTGGAGATATACTGTTCGTATATTTCTTGTGGAAGATACTTTTTGAAATATTTCCCCATTTTCCCCGCCGAAACCCCAAAGCCCGTGCGGGTCCCGATGTACCATTCCGTGACCTTGTCCAACTGCTCCCGAACCACGGCGTTCAGCATGGTCATCGCATAGGGCAGCTCGTCCCGCGCCAAGCCCTTGGCCACATTGTTCAGGCACCACCAGAAATCGTTGCAGCAGGCGGCAAACTCCCCCGCCGTCGGCGGCTGCACGTGATAGGCGGCGTCCGTCGGCGGCGGGATGGCGGGCAGCAGGCCGTCCTTGTCCAGCAAAAGCACCGTGAGCGTATCCGCGGAAAAGCGCCGGATCGCCTCCTCCCGGATTTCGATGGTCAAATCGATCCGGTTGCCGTCGTCAAACAGCATCAGCCACGCATAGCGGCGGGAAAAATCCATCCCGCCGCTGTTTTCCGTCTGCACGTCGTTCCAGTCCGGCTCCTGTACGATGAGAGGCGTCCCGAACCGGCGTATCCAGCCCTTGTCCGCGAGAAAAGAGCCTGTTTCCGTCACCACGAAAACGATGTCGTAATCCCGGTAGATGTCCTTGGGGGCCTGCGGGTTGGTCCTGGATCCGTTCATATAGGCGGCCCGGACGCGCTCATCCGTCCGGGCCGCCTCCAGCAGCAGCCCCAGCATTTCCGTTTCACCGCGCACAGCGTCTCCTCCTTTCGGCCCGTGTCACTGCTCTTCCTTGATTTTGAGGCCCAGCAGCTTGGCCAGGCCCGCGGCCTGCAGCATGGTCACCACGGCCCCCTCCAGCTCCGGGCCGTTCAGCAGCAGCCCCTCGATATTGTCGGTGGACAGGTCGACGCCCTTGAGGGGGGTGCGCTGGAAACTGCACCTCGTCAGCTTGCAGTCCCGGAAGGGCGCGCCGTCCAGCCTGCTTTCCAGAAAAACCCCGTCGCTGATGTCGCAGCCCTCAAAGGCCGCCGCGCGAAAGACGGCGCCGGAAAAATTCGCGTATTGCCAATTGCCGCCCGATACCGTGAAGTGATGGAGCTTCACCCCGGCCAGGTCCGCTCCCACCGCCTTGCAGTCCTCCATCC
>CAKTXU010000183.1 GCA_934630995.1 uncultured Eubacteriales bacterium | reverse complement strand
AAGCAATACTCCACCGCCACCTCCCGCTCCCGCAGGGCGTCCAGTATCTTTTCCTGCACGGCGGCATGGAATTGATTGTACCGCCCTACCCCCAGGGAAGCGGTTTCCAGGCCCAGGGTCTGCTCCAGGCCGTTTCCCCACACCCGGGTGAAGTTGCCGCCGTTGTCCGCCAGAGTGCGGATATTCTGCGCATAATCGGCGTAGGATTGGGGCCAGCTCCAGGGCAGGGCATATCCCACCGGCATAAAGTCCTTCCGGGTATCCCGGTAACGGAAATAACCGGGGCTGGCCGGGCTTTTTTCAATCGGCCCGTTCTGCCAGCTTTTGGCCCGGCCGCCGGAAACGGTGAAGGAGGGGCCCTCCTTTCTGTGGATACCGGTCCTGTCGGTCAGCCGCAGGGTCATGCGGTAGCTGCCCGCCTCCCCCCAGGAAAACCGCACCTTCCAGGTTTCCTCCCCTTTGGCGATGGCGGCGGCGCCCGCCGGTTCCTTCTCCCAGGTGACGGAATCCGGAACGCTTACCGCCTTCATCGCAAAGCCCGGCACCGTGACCGTCTTTCCGGACGGGGTGACGATGTCCGCGTCCAGCGTCACCTCATCGGTGTCAAAGGGGTTGTCATAGGCATCCCGCAGCGTGACCGTGGCCTCCACCAGTTGATAGGGACCGGCCTTCTGCGTATTCAGGGCCACGGAACGGATAGGCGATTCCGCCGGCGTGGGGGCTGCGGTTGTGCCGGTTCCCCCGCCTCCCTGCGTGGTGGACGCCGTCGTCCCGGGAACGGAGGCGTCTTCAGTTCCCGCCGTGGATTCCGCTGCCGTTCCGGAGGATGCGGCGGATGTGGCGGACCAGGCTGTGGAACCCCCGCTTCCGGAGGAGGAGCTCAGTGAGCCGGGAGCGGAGGAGGTATCCTCCGCCGGGCGGGCGCAGCCGGATAAGGCCGTGCCCAGCGTCAGCAGGCAAATCAGACAGAATTTTACAGGCCGCAAAGCCATCGCGGCACACTCCTCTCCCTTTTATAAAGGGCAAGGCCCCGTCTCTGTCCGGAGAATCCGAAGAAACGGGGCCCGCTCTATGGTATTGCCATGATGGGAGGTATTATTTCGTCTTGCGCAGCTTCAGGGCCACGGCGGCGGAGGCGCCGGCCAGCAGCAGGACGGCCACCGGCAGGACGATCCCCGTGTCGGAGGTGCCCGGAGAGGGCTTGGTGGGATCGGCGGGCTTGGTGGTTTCGCTGGGCTGGGGCTCCGGCTCGCCGTACTGGACATTGTCGCCCGTATAGCCTACGCCCAGGGCCGCCTTGGGAATGACCAGGGAAATCTCCTCCGCCTCTTCCTCGGTCAAGCCGGAGGCGACGCCGTCGGCGTCGATTTTCAGGAAGCCGTAGGTGAAGCGCTGATACGTCTCACCCTTGAAGGTGAATTCATTGGAGGTGGGCGCGCCGTAGACAGTGATGCCGTTCTCGCCGTAGGCCTCCATCATGTCGTTCTTGACGGTGAAAACCTTGGTGTCCGCGTCCTCCATGCCCAGGGGAGCGCCCAGGAACAGGATGGCGCCGTTCTTCGCCCCGGCGGCGTTGGCGGTGGAATCGCCCAGATAGAAGTTCTGGCACAGGAAGTTGTCGCCCTCGCCGTTGGCCCAGGCGTGGACATAGCCGGCCAGCGCCTTGTGGGGGCCGGGATCGACGATGTCCGGATTATTGATCGGATCGTGGATCATGCTGACGCCGGGGTTGAAGCCCGCGGAAAGCTGGGCCATATACTCCGCCGTGAACAGCGCCTGGACATCCGCCGCGGTCAGAGCGTTGCCGTAGGTGGGCACCTGGCCGGAGGCCCAGCCCCAGTCGCCGCCCCAAATGGGGCCGACGTTGCCGACAATATCCATGGTCAGGGACACGCCCACCTTGTTGTAGGCCGCGCCGCGGGCGGAGGGCGGGATGACCAGGTCCTTGACGGAGGCGTCGGTCAGCTCCACCTTCAGGCCGTCCACCATGTAGGCGTAGTCAAAGCGCTGATAGGTCTTGCCGTCCAGCACAAATTCATCGGAGGTGGGGGCGCCGTAGGTGGTCAGGCCGTTCTCGCCCCAGTAGGTCAGGGTTTGGCCCTTGACGGCGAAGACAGGGGAATCCTTGTCCTTCATCATCAGCAGCGCCAGCTTGTCGATACCCCAGAGGTTGGCCGTGGAATCGCCGCCGGAATAGTTCTGGCTGTAATAGGTATCGGTGGGATTGGCCCAGTCGTGGACCTGATCCCCGCTGGCCGGGGAACCCAGATTAAAGCCCAGCTCCAGCTGATGCTGATACGCCTCCTGGTATTTTCTGGTAATTGCCGCCGCCTCGTCGGCGGTCCATCCCTGGGCCGTGGCGACGCCGTCACGGATGGCGCCGACGCCTGCGGGGTGGGTGCTGGCGGCAGACGCGCTCATGGCGAAAATCGCCGCGCCGCTGACCGCCATAAGGAGAGATGATAACAGAGAGACTGCCTTTTTCATGTTGCTTCCTCCTTTATTCCGCGTGTTTCTTTTTATACACCAGGAAATAGTACGCCGCGCCGCCGCCGCCAGCCAGCAGGACCACGACGACGATGGCGATGATCCAGGGGAGCGCGCCGCCGCCCTTCGCGTCATTGCCGCCTTCGCCGGAGGTGCTGACCGAGGCCGCCTTGGCCGTGGTGGTCGTACTCTTTCCATTGGTACCGGTAGTTTCGTCCGCCGGCGGGGTGGAGCCGTCGCCGGTGGCCTCCGTCGCGGACGAGTCGTCTGGCCCGGTGGTATCCTCCGGCTCGCTGCCGGGATTGGGATCGGTTGGCTGCGTCTGGGTCGGAGGCGTCTGGGTGGGCGGGGGCTCGGTATTCCCTCCGTATTTCACATCGCCTCCGGTATAGCCCACACCCAGGGCTTCCTTGGGGATGACCAGGCCGTCCTCCTCCGCCTGCTCGAAATGATAGGCCACGCCGTTGGTCTTGCCCTTGGGCACCTTGACGAAGAAGTTGGTGAAGCGCTGATAGGTGTCGCCCTTGAACTCAAAGCTGTTGGAGGTGGCGGCGCCGGCGGTGTTGACAGAGCCGCAGGCGTCGTAGAAGAAATAGATGGGTCCCATGACCGTAAAGGCCGGGGAATCGGGGCTGTCCATCATGATGATGGCGGCCTTGGGCAGGCCGGACACGGTCTTGTTGCTGTCGCTCTGATAAAAGTTCTGGACCACGAAGCTATATTCGGGATGGCCCTCCTCCCCCTCCACGGCCGGGGCGCCCCATTGATGGACCAGGCCGTAGTAATCGTAGTGGGGGGCGGGAAAATCGGTGCAGGGCTTGCCGACGTTGACCCCCTTGGACTGCTGGTATTCATACTCCGCGATGAATTTTCTGGACACCGCGTCCCGGGTGCTGTCCTCCCACGGATAGGGGATCGAGCTGTGCTCCTCAGCCTCGGCGTCGGTGGCGACGCGGCCTACGTCCGCCGGGGTCGGGGACAGGGCCGCGGCGCTCAGGGCGCCCCCGGCCACCGCCAGGGCGGCCAGGATGCCGAACAGTTTCTTACACATGGATGGTATGCCTCCTTCTCTTTGTATGGCGGTCCGGTCACTCCGCCTCGCCCGGATCCCGTTTCTCGTTGCCCCACAGCCTGTCGGTGCCGTGGAGCTCCTGCAGCTCCCGCCGCCAGGCGTTGCGCCATTTATGAATTTCCCGCGGGCCGATGACGGGCATGTTCTGCCGTTCCTCCGGCGGCGGCAACGGGGCCCAGCGCTTATGCGGCTCGGTCTGGTACCAGTAAGCGACCGTCACCAGATCCAAGGTCAGCACATTGGCGTGCCCGTGCTCGATGCTGCCCACCAGGGAGGTTTGAAAATGGATGGGATCCTCCAGAAAATACCGGTAGCAATGGGTGCGCCCCAGCCAGCCCAGGGTCCTGTCCGGCACCCGGGCATAACCGAAATAGGGATGCATATACGCTTGATCGGGGCACCAGGAGGAATTGAAAAAGTCCTCGGTTCCGGTGCCGTGGAGGGAGCCGGGCCAGGGCTCCCCGTCGATGAGCCACATATCGTCCCCCTCCCCGTACCACATGGGGGTGGGACAGTCCACATAATAGTTGATGCCTACGAAATGGCCCCGCCCTTCAATATCGGCAAACACGAAATTGTTCTCCGCAGAGGGATGGAGATCATAGGGGAAGCTGACGCTGCACCATTCGTTTTCCCCGCGGTCGCCGCCTTCCGGCCGGGTCAGCTCCCGCCGCCAGCAGGCGTGGAACATCGCGGTTTCGGCGGGCAGGGCGCTTCGCTCCTCATAGTCGATATAGTAATAGAAGGCGTCCACACGGCTGTCGGACTGGTTTTCCACCTCGATACGCGCCCCGTTCAGAAAGGGCATGGGGAAATAGCAGTTGAGGGCCTTGCCGTCCTGGGGGGCCGCGCAGAGGGGAAGGGACAGGGTGTTGTAATGCTCCCCCCAGCCCTGGCCGAAGAAATCCCCCAAGGGCGCCTCCACGCTGGGGGCCTCCTCCCCGTTCCAGTACATCCGCAGCACGAGCCGGCGGCGGTAAAGGGGATCGGAACAGGACACGGTGCACCAGATATGGCGGATAATCCCCGCCCCGGGCAGGGAGGCCAGCACTGCCGTCCCCCCTTTTTCTATGGGGATGCAATCGGCGTTCCCGCCTGTCCTGTCATAGCTGGAAGCCCGTCTGGTCCGCACCCCGTCGGAAAGAAGATACAGCTCCTGTAGCGGTCCTTTCATGGAGGCCGTCCCCCTTCCTATTGAATGGAACCGTAGTATTCCTGAATCATCGTGTCGAACATGGATTTGATGGAGCTGAACTGGGCGGCGGGATCCTGGTTTTCCGCCCGTGTAACGGC
>CAKTXU010000182.1 GCA_934630995.1 uncultured Eubacteriales bacterium | reverse complement strand
ATAATGACGAATGTTCAAGCCGTCAAAAAAAGAAGGAAAGGTGTTGCTCCATGGCAAATAGTTTAGCACACAGCAAATGGGTGTGCAAGTATCATGTGGTGTTCAGCCCAAAATACCGGAGGAAAATCATCTACTATCAATTAAGAGCGGATATACAAGAGTATATCCGAGACTTGTGTAAATGGAAAGGCGTAGAAATCATAGAAGGGAAGATGATGCCTGACCATGTACACCTGCTGCTGAGTATCCCACCGAAGTATAGTATATCGAGTTTCATGGGATACCTCAAAGGAAAGTCAGCGATGATGATCTTCGAGAAACATGGGAATTTGAAGTACAAGTTCGGCAACAAGCATTTTTGGGCAACGGGATATTACGTGAGTACTGTAGGCTTCAATGAGGCAACAGTTGCGAAATACATCCGGGAACAGGAAAAACAAGATATGTTGGAAGACAAACTGACCACCAGAGAATACGACAACCCTTTCAAGGGTAGCCGGTAATCAGTCCACTACGGCTTGAACGCAGTGAAAGCCAGCGTCTTTTAGGCGCTGGCCTTCTCACGCCCTTTTAGGGCGTTCTCATGCCACCCGTTTTACGGGTGGTCATGACTATACGGAGGTGCCGTCCTGAAATCAAGCCCTTGTTATGGAATACCACGTTATGCGGTGCTTTTTCACGAAGCGTGCGCGGAAGGGGACGATGCGGCGGCCCCTTCCGTTCAACGCGGAATTCAGGAGGGTGTTTGATGAAAAAAACGGGGGGGTTCGCGGCGGCGGCGGCCTGCACCCCGGCTGGGAGACACAGCGCCGCCCGCCGCCCAGCCTACGGATAACCGGCAGGCCCCGTGGGAACAGGCGCTGCGCGCCCTGACCGGCGGCTACGTCCGGGAGCTTCCCAAGGCCAAGCAGGACAAATCCGAGGTCGGGGGGCATACTCGTTCGTCTTTCCACCGAGAGGGTTTCCCTCAATACCCGGCCCGAGCAGGGAATCGCGCAGCTGCAACGGGAACGGGACAACAGGGGCGGAGATGCCATGACGCTGACCGGGGGACAGAAGAATTCCAACGCCATCGCCATGGAGAATCCGTATAACACCCGCATCAGCGCTTTGCGGCGGGAACGCGCCGGGGAGCTGGAGGCGCCGGACAGCCAATATCGGGAAGCCAATAGGCTGGCTGCGCCATATGTCGAGGATAGCGGCGCTCAATACGAGGCGGACAAAGCGCGGTTGCGGGAAGAATACGGGATAAGCTGAACCCATGCCCGGGCCTTCATGGACAGAGGCCCGGGCATCGTTATGTTCACTACATATAAACGAATATTCTGAATTTTATCGGAAAATGTTTACAATATCATCCGGCTGGTATATTCTATTATTATAATATATACGATTGGAGTGATTCCCGTGTGGAGGTGTGTGGCATGACCTGGAGAAGCACCGGTGGTTCCGGCTGGCAAACAGAAATCGTAAAAACAAGTAGGTGTAAGCGGGTGAAAGGAGTTATAAACATGATGAAATCCCTGATGAAAAAAAGCGTTGCGCTGGTATCGCTCCTTGGTTTTTTACTCATGCCCTCCTCCGCGTTAACCGCGTATGACGTAAAGTACGCTGCGCTGCAGAACGCCGTTGAGGATTACTTTTCAATGCGTCAGCGGTCCTTCTTTGAAGCATCGGCACAGGCCCCTATACCGAAAGGGCCGGCGACGTCCCTGCAATCCGCTGAAAACATTCGCGCCGGAAAAATCAGGCAGATGAAAACCGCTGCGGCGATGACCATCGTCGATGCCGATGTATCGGCCAGCATCAAAAGCATCAAACCCCTTTCTGATACTATCTGTCAGATGGAAGTGTACGAGTGGACATGGGTGGATTACAAAATGGAGGGGAGCGGCGTAACGGATCGCATGGGTTTCGGCACCTCTCACGATATGATGGCAGAGAAAACAGGAAGCGCTTATACTATAAAAGAGGATTTATATGACGAAAGCCTGCTGACCGGGGCGTATACCGTGGCGGATGAGGCGGCAAAGGTTCCGGAGGCTGTCCAGGCGGCGCAGCGCAGAGAGAAGGCGGCAAGCTTGCCGATAGCTGAAGACGCAGCGCAGGCATACCGACCTTCCGCCGCGGCCCCGAGTTCAACAGCGGCGGTTCCCGCCGGCGTCAACTATCTGCCTGCCTACAGCGTGGCTTATGCGGATCTTTATGTGATTCACAAGTCCACATCGGGGCGCTATGACTCGTATTACAATTCGGCGTATGGGTATTTTGGCAATGACTGCTGCAATTTCGTATCCCAGTGTTTAATCGCCGGTAATATGCCACAGGACAGCACAGCGGACGTGCAAGTAGGCTTTTGGATGACGCCATTCCCCAGCCCGCGGTATGAGAATTACAGTTGGTCGTCTGTTGCATCCCGCAGTATCGGTTCTTTTCGAAATTACTTTAAAAACAAAGGCTATACGGAGGCTCTTGCCGCTACGGACAATATATATTATGGAAACCCGGTATACACGACAGGCCATATGACCATATGCACCGGGAAAAATTCCAGCGGCGTCCCCATCCTGAACGCCCATACGGGGGACTGGTATCACGTGCCTTATACCCTCTTTACATTTGGTGGTACAAAATACACCATGATGATGACCGAAACCAACCTGGCCAATGTCCCCGCCAGTCACGATTTCGGAACCCTGACCGCCAAGAATACCGATCATATCAAAATATTCAGCGTACCGGCCGGCAGCATCTATTTCTACAAGTTTACAATCACCGCCGGCCAGCAGGTTAATATTTCCATCAACAGCACCCAGACCAATTATACGGTGCTGTATGAAAATCAGCATGTGGAGGACGGGAAGACGATGTTTCTGTATGAGGTGACGAAAAAGGCCGGCAAATCCTACACCCTCAGCTCCTCAACCTTGGCCGCCGGCACCTATTATATATCCATCCGTTCCAGTCCATCCTCCTTGGCTTCTGGTACGTTGGTCATCTCTTTAGCATAAACGACAGGAGGAATGGTTTATGAAAAAAGCAACCGCTTTACGGCTGGCCGCGGCGGGGCTGGCGGCCTGCTGCCTGCAGGGCTGCGGTCCGCAGGAGACAGCGTCTTCCGCGGTCACGGCTTCATCCGCGGCGGCCGCCGGACCGAACACCACGGCGTCCGTCCGGGAGAGCTCACCAGCGTCCACGACCGCGGCAGCAGAGTCCACGACCGCCGCCACTACCGCCGCGCCGGGGCCCAACAGCTTGTCGGCACAGCAGATAGAGGAGCTGGAAGCCTTCCTCAACGACAAGGCCAACAACGGCTTTGTCGGGCGGGATTCCTACGGTAAGCCGGAGGAGCTCAACCTGCGCAGGGTGCTCTATGACGGCGCCGGTTTCGGGCAGTGGATTCTGGACCTCAGCGAGGAGGAGCAGGCGGATATCCTGAGGGCGCTGGGGATGGTCACGCTTTATTGCTCCGGCTACAAATTCACCCGCGCCGCCGTGGACGCCTATCTCCAGGAAAAAATCGGTATGCCCCTGGCGGGGATATCCCCCATAGGGGTGATACCGGACTGCCAGTATCTGGAAAAATACGACGCCTATTATCTGCTGCACGGGGACACCGAGTATTGCCTCATCGAAATCACCGGCGGGGAAACCGAGGACGACGGGACCATCGTGGTGCGGTATACCGGCGCCGGTAACGGCACACTGCGGCTCCGCAAAACCGACGGCGGGTATCGTTTTCTGTCCGACATCAACGACAATTCGCAGGCATTGTAAAGGAACGGCAAAAAGCCGGACGGGATTTTTCCCGCTTTTGTCGCCCACGGGCGAGTGATTGTTGCGCGAGTGGGGAACCCTGATGGTTCCCCCTCACACTTCCCCTCCCTCCGCTATACTCTATCGACAGTCTCAGCCGGACGGGATTTTTCCCGTCCGGCTTCCAGGTTCATAGAGTTTATCGGCATGTCCAGCGGAATACGGTGTCCGTGCCACAATCTCCTATAGTGGCAAAGGGGCGGACTGCCGGAACGGCGGGCCTGCGAGGCGGCATATTCCCGGAGGACCTGTTGGCGCCGTGCAGGGCAGGACAGTGTAAACCCGGCTATGATGAGCAAAAGACTCGCACAAGCCGGATATTTTAGCCTATCCGACCGGTACGAGTCCCTGCGCTTATGTGACTGAACCGCCGTGTACCCAACGGTGCGCGCGGCGCTGCGAAAGGGGAGGTCACTCCCCATCCGGCTTCTTTGATGTTTTCAACAGCTTGTACACGCCGTTGATGAAATCATAGTAGCCTTCCTTCGCGGATTGGAGATACTCCTTGCCAGGCTCGGTGACAGAGTAATAAACCCGTACTTTTTTCCCGACATTACGCTCTTGTGTGGAAACATAGCCCTCTTTGGTGAGGCGATACAGGACCGGATAAATGGTTGAAAGGCGCAATTGTATCAAACCCTCACTACCATTGATCAGCTTTTCCCGCAGCTCATACCCGTACAGAGGTTGCTCCTGCAATAACGTCAGCATTAAGATGTCTAGTACGTGCTTATAAGTCTCTCCTTCCATGTGAATCCCTCCTTATTTTACTTACTTTACATTATCGCACAGAATGGGTAATTTTGGATATGGTAAATTATAACATATATAATATTATAATTCTACAATAATATATAGAAATAATATTTTTGCAGCAGCATACACCTCTCCAGCGCCGGTTTTCGGACTTTTATATGGGGGTATTACATCCTTAAGCATACCATAGTGGTATTATATCTACTTTTTATGAAGAAATAAAGACATTCCCTTAAAAAAATCCAGGGTATCGCTAGAAAATCCGGTGTTTTTTTTTACAATATAGTTAAATTTGTGATGAATATTCA